>JBBQCF010000007.1:0-30474 GCA_038318455.1 Candidatus Moraniibacteriota bacterium | reverse complement strand
AAAATCAGAGTTGCATTTTTTACTATCTTTATTTGAAATATCGACAGAAATATTTTTTTCGGTCATGGAAATCAATGGACTTCTCCAAATCTTGTCCTTTGCAGTTAAATTCTTCATACCACTCCAAAGAAGAAATATTTTAGCATTCTCATCTTTTTGGTATTCGTTTTTTTCAATAACTAAGTTCAAAATATTTGCAGTGTCCCCATTTAAAACATAATAAATCTCAATAGGCTTAGCTATTTGTTCCTTTTTTTCATTTTCAAAAGTTAAGACACTATCATAAATTTGAGGGTTCGTGGTTTTTGGCAAAACAAAAGCTAAGTCAAGCATTTCTCCGGCAGCAATGCTAATTCCATTTTGCTTCTCCCTGGAAACTATCTTGCCAGTCGTAGAAAAATAATGAGTTGTCAAAATCGGAGTTAATAATTGCAAGCTTTTGAAATTACTAGTAGCAGAACAATGGACTTCGAGCTTTTCGTTTTTAGTAATGTCTATATTGTCATTTAAGCTATACTTGTTATTGTCAGTATCAATTGTCAAAAAACACATAGACGGATCAATATTAAGATGTTCACCATTGCCTTCAAGTTTTATTTCATCAGTAATTGAAAAAATTCCAAAACGAAACGGATCTTGCTTTCGAACTTCAATAACAATTTTATACACACCCTTAAGATAGCTTGGAGCATTGTAAGTGATATTTTTATGAATAGTTTCTCCAGGATTAAGCACTAATACCTCATCATAAACTTTTTGATCTACTGGTGTCATAAAATTTCCTCCTTCACTAACAAGATCAACTGCATATATTACGCCTGGCTGAACACCCTCTTTATTTGAAAGGTCAAAAGAAAGATTAATTTCATTTCCAATTTGTTTTTCAATTTTTCCATTAAAAATATAAACAGTGGACAAATCCTCTATCTTAAGTTCCTGATTATTTAATGGCTCCTCTGCTTTCGCATTAACAATGTCAAGAGAAAACAATAGCAAGATGATTGTTGCAAAAATAATTCCTATTTTTTTATTTTTCATTTTTATTTTTTAAGATGTTTAAGATGTTTTTATTATAACACAAAATAGATAGATAGATAGATAGATAGATAGAAGTTATACACAGTTCAAATAAATACAAAAATAAATTCCAACCTTTTGGTTGGAATTTATTAAGGAAATTTTGTGGTAATTTTAATATTATTATTTTACAGCAAGAATTTTGTATGTAATAACGCCCTTTGGAGTTGTCACGTCAACACTGTCGCCAGCGTCACGGCCCATGAAAGCTTTTCCGAGTGGAGATTCGTTTGAAATTTTGAAATTTGCAGGATCAGCCTCATTAGAACCAACAATTGTAAATTCCATTTCATTTCCATTGAATTTCACTTTCACAACAGAACTCATTTGAGCGCCCTTTTGAGAATCATCCCTTTCAACAACTTGAGAATTTTTGATAATCATTTCAAGTTCACCGATACGTGATTCGTTTTCATTTTGTTGCGATTTTGCTTCAGCATATTCAGCATTTTCACTCAAATCACCTTGTTCTTTAGCTTCCTTAATAGCTTGTGCAATTTCCTGGCGAAGTTTTGATTTTCGATTTTCAACTTCTTCGTTTAGCTTTTTCAATCCTTCTTTAGTAATAAATCGTACCATTTGATTTTTGATCTTATTGTTGATTAAAAAATACCACTTGTGGTGGCAGAATCATGCTTTTCATGATTTAAGAACACATCTATAATAGCTAAAAAATCCAGCCCTGTCAAGGGTTGGATTTTTAATGTAAATATTGTTTTTTAAAACAAGTATTAAAATATTCCACCTATCCCATAACGCATCAAATCATGAACGACCAAATACACCATCAGCATCATTAGCAAAAAGAAACCAACTGTATGCATTGTTCCTTCAACATTTTGGCTAACTTTTGAACCTTTTATTTTTTCAATTAAAATAAAGAGGATTCGACCACCATCAAGAGCTGGGATTGGCAAAATATTGACGATTCCCAGATTAACGCTCAAAAGTGCAGCTAGTTGCACCAAGGAAGCAAACCCGAGCGCTGTGGCCTGCTTGGTGAAATGTGCGATAGCTAGTGGTCCACCGATATTTGAAGTGTCTCCTGCAAAAAGACTCTTTATTACAATACCCATCATCAGAAGAACATTCCACATCACCAATGGTCCCTGCTTAATAGCTTCCCAAACAGAATATTTCACAAAAATTGTTTGAGCAAGACCAATACCCAATAATCCCTCGCCCTCCGGAGCCTCGATACGTGGCGTGCCAGTTAGTTTCAATTTATTATTTCCACGCTCGATTTCAAATGTAATTTGCTTGCCCTTATTTTCACCCACAAATGCTTGCAATGTAGCAATATTTGCAAATTGATCAGCGCATTTCACATCTTGTCCTACACATTTAATAACTGTGTCACCCTCGCGAATACCCATCTCATAGGCAGGACTTTTTGGAATAACGGAAACTATTTGAATTTTGGCACCTGTCACATTTGTATCACTTTGGTCAACTTCTTGATTTATTCCCAAAAACAAAAGGAAGGAAAATAAAACCCAAGCCAAAATAAAGTTCATAATAACCCCAGCTGAAAGAACCTTTATTCTTATCCAGGCAGATTTAGCAGCAAAACTGTCTTTTTCCAGCTTTCCCTCTCCATCCTCTCCCTTGATACGCACAAACCCACCAAGTGGAAACCAATTCAAAGAATAAATTGTATTTTTTGACTCAACATGTTTATTGCCAGCAATAATTTTCCATTTTTTGCTTTTTTCATCAAAATAACAACCGATAGCGCGCGGAGGAAAACCAAAGCCAAACTCTTCAGCTTTGATGCCATTTCTACGAGCGACAATAAAATGCCCCATCTCATGAACAAAGACGAGTAGACCCAAGATAATGAGGAAGACCAATAAAGTAAGCATTTATTTTTTTATTAATAATATCTTTAAATTATGTTTTTTTTAAATCTCAAATCTAAAATACTAATGTCAAATAAAATCTCAATGATTAAAATCTAAATGTAGCTTTTGAATTTAAGTCATTTTTTGGAAATTTGGATTTGAGATTTTCGATTTTCCCCAGTCTATACTGTCATTATTTCAATTTCTTTTTTCGCGCGCAACTCTTCAATTTTTTTGTTATATTCATCAACAATTGCTTGCATTTTTTCCTTACCAGAAAATTCATCGTCTTCAGACATCTCGCCTGCTTTTTCAGCATCCTTAATTTCTTTCAAAACTTCTTCGCGAATTGAACGCACAACAATGCGAGCTTCCTCACCTTTTTGATTGAGCACTTTCACCATTTCTTTTCTTCTTTATTCAGTCAGCATTGGAATATTTATGCGCACCAAAATTCCATCATTCATTGGATTTAAATTCAAATCAGATGAGCGAATTGCGCCTTCAATTGCAGCCAATGCACCACGATCCCATGGTTGAATAGAAATCGTGCGAGGTTCTGGTGTGTTAATGCTAGCAATCTGCTTAAGTGGCGTTTTTGCTCCATAATAATCAACCATCAAATCCTCTACCAATGATGGATTAGCACGGCCAGTTCTTATTTTTGAACTCTCATTTTTGAAATGTTCGATTGATTTCTCCAAATCCTCTTTATGCAAATTTATAATATCATTGTACATACTTAATAATTTTAAATTTTAAATTTTAAATCTCTAGAAACCCCTAAGTCCCGCATAAACTTTAGCGGTATCCATTAAATCATATTTAATAACTCCAATTTCCTTGGCAGCATCAAGTTGAAAAGTTGACCAAGTCGTGCCACTATCAATTGATTTATAAATTGCCCCAGCTACTGAATACATAATTTCTTTAGAATTTTTAGGATTTATAGCTATTACCCTAACTGGAAATGCTTTGGAACTTTCAATCAAGTTCAATGCGCTCCATGCACCATCTCCTGCTCGACGAAAAATTCCTGCATTAGTTCCCACATAAACAACCCCGCCCAAATAAGGATCAGCTGTAAGAGTATAAAGGCTTGAAATTCTGCCAACGGTATCAATTTTACTGCTAATGTTTTCTATTGTCATGCCAGCATTTTTTGTTTCCAATAGCCCAATCATAAAAACTCCAAAGAAAACATGCTGATCATTAGCACTGTCAAATACTATATTTATAATTGGCGAAGAAATATTAGCTTCTTTTTTTAAATTAACCCATGTCTGACCAGCATCAGTAGTCTTTAGAATAACACCTGTACTTGTTCCAGCATATAGAATATTAGCATTAGCCTTGTTAATTGCAAGCGAAGCAATAATTGTGCCATTTTCTGGTTCAGTATAAATTTCTTTCCACTCCTGGTCTTCTCCAATTCTTTTGAAAATTTTTGCTCTACCATTCAAAACACCACTGCCATACATGATATTAGAGTCGCTCGGATTAAAAAGTAGATTATACGCTTTTTCTGGATATGCAATATGCGTCCATGTTTCGCCAGCGTCTTTCGTTACAAATAATCCATTTTTAGCTGTACCAATATAAATAATATTTTGATCAGAAGGATTAATCGCCATCGACAAAACATCGATACCAGCAATATTTTTCGTAGCGTCTATTTTCATTTTTGGTTCCCAACTGGTGCCACTGTTAATTGTTTTAATGAAGGTAGCATTATTCATTGTGCTTTTTGTTGTGGTAACAGGATTAGCCACGCTACATCCAGAAAGAAAAAATGTTGCTGTGATTAACACTGGTATTAATAATATTTTTTTTGTCATATTCTTTTATTTTTTACAATTTTCCTGCATTTAGATTATAGCAAAGAAAAGCAAAAATACCAAAAGCAGTGTGGTTCAAATCCCTCTGAAGCATACTATAAAAATAGGACTCCCTTAAAGGAGTCCTATTTTTATAGTATGTGCGCCCAGAGGGATTTGAACCCCCGACCATCGGCTTAAAAGGCCGCTGCTCTACCAACTGAGCTATAGGCGCATAAATCTTAACTCTGTATCTTACTTCTAACAAATATTCTTCCCCGATATGATTTCAATTGTTTTTCTCTTTGCAGGGCTTCTAATCTTGTATTAAATTCTTCAGTATAAATAATTTCCCATACGCCAGATTGCTTGGAAGTATAAGATGATTTTTTACTTGGCAATTCCTTATTATGTCTAGCTAAGCGACTAGACATATCTTTGGTTTGACCAATATAAATCTTATTCCTTTCCTTATTGTAAATAGCATAAACAAAAAACATATATGTTTGAACCCCCGACCATCGGCTTAAATGTCCGCCAGCTGGCGGATCTACCAACTGAGCTATAGGCGCATAAATCTTAACTGCTAAGTACAACGATATTAATTATATCTGAATAAAAAATTAAGTCAACTATAATAGGAATAGCTTATTTTTATCCCTTCTTTTTGCTATTTATCTCGCCTTCTAACAAAAACCAAAAAGGCCAAAGGAGCGACCATCCAGCCCAATCTCCACCAAGGATCAATAAAATAGCTCAAAGAATCTTTAGCGATGTATATTGACACATCCTTAATTGGCAAGGCAGAAATGATGATACTAAGCAAAAGAACAACCTCAAAGAAACTCATCAGAAAGACTTGCCAAAGAGCTAATCCGCTTCCTTGTTGATGAATATCAAATAAATATTTATTAAGCAACGTCAACAAAACAACAATTATCAAAAAAGCTAACACAGGAGTGTGCCTGGATGAAGACATCAAATCAGGAGGAATGACATACAAAATCGCAAGAGAAATATACATATTAATCAAGAAATTGTGCAAGCGAAATCGTCCGATTAAGACCCAGAAAATTGCACTAGCGAGCAACAAAACTAGCGCCAAAGTTGTCAATTCTGCAACACTACTAGTGAGCCCAAATGTTTGAAAAAGTTTATCTAATTGCATAATATCAAAAAAATACTAACTTATAGGTATATTCTACCTGTATTTAACATTAACAGCAAGCCCACACGTCAACTCAACACACCTCAACAGTTCAAAATTTCATAAATTAAATATAATGTTTTTTGAGGTGGACAAAATTAGCCATAAGAGCTACAATAATAACCAGTATGAACGATTCTCAAATACCTAAAGAAATCTTTTTTTGGACATTAGTAGTCCTTTTTTGGCTAACTTCAGCCACAATTATTGGCTATGCGTTCGGCTACCGCTTTAATTTCAAAAGCGGAATTTTTGTGTATGGAGGCTCAATAACCCTAAAAACAACACCTCAAAAAGTTGATGTATATATAGATGGGATATTAATGCCTTCCAAATCATTCAATCAATTAAACAACTCATATCACATTGGAGGCGTCAGATCCGGAAATTACAGACTTGAAGTTAAGGCTCCTGGATATCAAGCTTGGTCAAAAAAAATATCAGTGCATAGTGGAATATCAACGGAATTTTGGAATGTAACATTAGCTCAAGATTCCTATTCTCGAGAAGATTATGATTCAGCAGGTATCCAAAAGTTTTTTATTTCACCTCGCAAAAACTTGGCTGCTTTTTCTCAACAAGTAGATAATATTTTTTTGGTGAAAATTTTTGACCCGAGTACGCTTGAAATGAGACAGGTTTTTTCTGCCAATGATTATGTTTTCACAAATGACAACAAGGAAAACATCGAATGGTCGCCCCAAGCCCACCGCATCATAATTCCTGCTATCAAGGATGGCGAAAAAAATTATTTCATTGCTTCTACTGATAATAGCCAAGCAGAATTTAATCTCAAAGATTTAACCGGTGACATCAACCTCTCACACGTGCGTTGGGACCCCAAAAACAAAGACGTGCTTTTCTACATGTCTAATGACAATTTGTATCGTCTTGATCTTAATGATTTGGCCAACAAGAAACTTGCTGCCGAGCACATCGCCAGCTATGACCTTTCACCAAAAGCCTTGTTTTATTTTCAACTTCCAGAAGGAATTGTATATAAAACAAACTTTCAAGCTTCAGACTTCCCTACGCAAATGACCACTTCAGCGCCAGCAAACATGAGCGATAATTCATATCAAATTATCGTATATGATGAAGATCGCATCGTATTTCTAAACAAAAACAATGACTTATTCATCTACAACAAAGGTGAGCAAGATACTTATTTTCGCGAGCTTTCCAATAACGCCATCGGTAGTCAATTTTCAGATGATGGAAAAAAATTGCTATTTTGGAATAATAATGAAATTTCAACTTATTTTGTGAGAAAATGGGAAGTTCAACCTGCACGGGTTGAAAATGAAATGATGCCTATCACCAAATTTTCAGACACAATTAGCAATGTACAATGGACCAGAGATTATGAACATGTCCTATTCACCAATAATAATAAAGTAAAACTAATTGAAATTGATAATCGAGATCATCGCAACATGATGGACGTCCTCTCCCTTAATGACAACGCTGCTATTTTGGTGAACAACTTCACTGACGGAAAATTATATTACACCGAAAAAAACGAACAGGGACAAAATTCTCTGCATGCCATTTATTTCCCTGAACGGACCACTTTTCTTCAAAATCTATTTCCTACTGGAACAGGAACAACTAACTAGTATAACCAACTAGTATAAAGTATTTTGTATAATGTATCATGTATAAATGCTTTTTATTATGTCATTACAAAAGGAACTCAACTTCCTCTTGAGTTGGGAGTTGAGTTCCCATATCGCTCCTACACCACGCTTCCTTGTGTCATTAATCCAGGAATTTATTTCTACAAGTGAGCTAAATCCTGGATTCCCGTTTCCACGGGAATGACAAAAGTTTATTTTCTCCAAATAAAAAAGGCTCATGAAATGTTCGCATTTGCGAAACAACTCATGAGCCAAATATCAACAGTGCTATTCTTCAACTTTGGGCTGTTGTTTCTCATCAAAAGCGATGGAAATTTTTCTCAAGTTTGGATATCCACCGGCGGGACTATAGCATCCCAAGAAAAAATCAATTTGCTCGGCCTTATCACTAATGATACTATTCGCATCTAGAATTACCAGATATGTATGTAGCCCATTCTTTTCTTGATGATTTTTGATTTTTACTCCAGAGCGATTTTCTGACTTGTCATCACCATTTTTCGCCCAAAAAGCATCAAAAAATTTTACATCCTTGTTGAATGTTATTTTAAAGTGAAGCTTTTTTTCCTCTTTATTTGCATTCTTTAGGTAAATCATCTGTGTAATGCCAGGCATATGCTTTAACGGACTAATCCCTTCTAGTTTAGAATCAGCATATTTGGGACCACCAGAAAACCTTAATGCCCAGGCAGTACTTATGGAAAAAACCATAAGCATGCAAACCACAACCATAATTGCGTATTTTTTCATTCTCTCTCCTTTGACGTTTTTAGTCCGTCGACTCTAGGTTGTAAAATCAACTACTTTTGACAGTTTTTATACTAACTTTATATTATACTCTCTTTCAACAAAAAAGTCAATAGCAAGCTTTCCATATACAAAAAATGGCTTAAATTAGCCCTGATTAAGCACTCTACTCTTCATGTATTTTTACATTCCGCATTCCCCTTTCGCCATATGAAGTATACCCCTATCGGGGCATAAACTACGAAGGAAAAAATCATTTATATGCACAGTATCTTCATCAGGCGAAGAGTTTTCTTCCCGCCTGCAACGCTTTGCGTAGCAATGCGGGCAGGTCCTCCAGGTTTCTTTTGCGAAAAAAGAAATGTGGAAAAGAGCTTTGAGTGAATAATTCCTGGATTCCGGATCAAGTCCGGAATGACAAGAATAAATAAATTAAAACAAAAAAAAGACTCCCGAAGGAGTCGCAATTTTTTGTTATCGTTTTGCCCGATGTGGAGTCGCTACGCTCCTTGAAACCCAGCGGTTTCAAACTTCCGCCACGGGGAAACTATCGTTTTCCCGACCCCTTTCCCATTCCACAGTGCTCAAAACGAACAAAAAAAAGACTCCCGAAGGAGTCGCAATTTTTTGTTATCGTTTTGCCCACTGTGGAGCTTTTCTAGCTTTCTTGAGTCCAGCTTTCTTTCGTTCAACTTCGCGAGCATCGCGAGTCATAAGTCCAAAGGTTTTCAAAGTCTTTTTAAGATCTGCGTTGTATTTCACCAATGCGCGAGCGATTCCAAGACGAACTGCTTCAACTTGACCAGTCACACCACCACCACGCACCAAAACTGTCATACTGAATTTATTTGTCAATCCAACAGCCTTGAAAGGTGTCATCAAATTATTTTGAAGTGAGATAGTTGGGAAATATTCTTTCATTTTCTTGTCATTAATAACAAGATCATTTTCAGTAGCCTTATCATCCTCAAAAAGTCTAACTTGAGCAACAGAAGTCTTTCTTCTTCCAACAGCATAAAAATAAACACCGCTAACTTTCTTAGGTTTAGCAATTTTTTCTACTTTTTCTACTGTTTCAGTTGCTACCTTGACTGCCGATGAGGCAGTAGCCTTAACAACCTTTTCAGCAACTTTCTTTGCTGGAGCTTTCTTAACAACAGCCTTTACTGCTTTCGGCTTTGTAACTTTTTCTTTAGTTGCCGATGAGGCAACAGTTTTCTCTACTTTTTTTACTGCCATATATATTCGTGAAACGTGGAACGTGGAACGTAAAACGCGATTGCATTTTGATTCCTACGCTACGCGCTATGCGATATGCGTTATGCGATTATTTTAATGTGTAACGTTGATATTCTTAAAAGTGTGCTCGCTTGTCCCAAAAACATTCAAACGAAGCATCATTTTGTCTCTAAGCTTGTTCTTTGGAAGCATTCCATATACTGCGTTTTGAATAACCTTTCCAGAGTCCTTAGCAAGCAAATCCTTAAGAGATATTGAAGAAATTCCACCTGGATAACCACTGTATTTGTGATAAATCTTTCCTTCTAGTTTATTGCCAGTAACACGAATCTTTTCCGCATTAATAACAATAACGAAATCTCCTCCGTCTATGTGAGGCACATAGTCAACCTTATTGCGTCCACTTAATGTCTTTGCAATTTCAGTTGCCAAGCGTCCAAGCACTTTTCCTTGAGCATCAAAGAGATGATATTGTCTATTGTTCATAACTATTTCATGAAACACGTAGCACATAACATGGAACAAAAACCTACTTTCTCACGATTTCTTGTTTGCAGCTCCAATGCTCTATGCTCTATGCTGTATGTTCTATGATCTTATTTATACAAATTCTATTACTGCCATTTCAGCTCCATCACTTTTTCTTCTTCCAATCTTCATGATGCGAGTATATCCACTTGTTCTGCCAGAAAACTTGTCAGCAAATCCACCAGCAAGCTTTTTAACAGCAATCAAAGGAAGCCCCTTTCGAAGGTCACGCAAAACCGCAACTTTCTTTGTCTCATCGTTAGATATCTTTTTCACTTTCGTGATAATTTTATCCACCATTGGCTTAATTTCTTTAGCCTTTGCTTCAGTTGTAGTAATTTTTTCCTTCATGATAAAACTTCCCAAGAGCGTTTTAAGAAGCGCTACTCGTTGATTTTTCACTCTGCTAAATTTTCTAGTTCTTCCAAGATGATTCATATATTTTCAATTGCTAGTCTTGTTTAAGCGTAATGCCAAACTCTCCTATTGATTTTTTAATTTCCTTAACACCTTTGTCTCCCATTCCTTCTAATGCAAGAAGTCCTTCTTCATTGAACTTAACGATGTCTTTGATTTTAACAATCTTGCTAGCCTCAAGAACATTTAGGGTTCTAGTTGAAAGATTCTTAAGTTCAGTAACTTTAATCTTAAGAGGGTCCATTGCTTCAACTTCAGCAACTTTCTCTTGAACAATTTCAGCTTCCTTAACTTCCACTTCAACAACTTCCTGGACAATTTCAATGCCACCAAGCACAGAAAATTGTGAAACCAAGATAGAAACGGCTTTAGTGAATGCTTCTTCGGGAGTCATACTTCCATCGGTTTCCACTTCAAGAGTAATCTTGTTGTAGTCTGTTCGCTTTCCAACACGCATATTCTCCACTTCGTAGTTCACACGACGAATTGGTGTGTAGACTGCGTCTATTGCGATAACACCGATTTCTTTTTCAGGTCTATTTTGCTGATCAATTGGAACATATCCCAAACCTTTTGATATTTCCAATTCCATCTCGAATTCAACTTTTTTGTCAGTAACAGTTGCGATAATCTGATCAGTGTTCACAACTTCCACATTTTCCGGACATTTAATTTCCTTAGCTGTTACTTTTCCTTCTCCTTTAAATTTAAGAGAAACTTTTACTGGTTCTTCGCTGTGCATCTTGAAACGAATTTTTTTCAAATTCAAAATAATCTGCACTGCATCTTCCATGACTCCATCAAGAGTTGAGAATTCATGAGAAACTCCTTTGATTTTTACCGAGGTAACTGCTGCACCTTCAAGAGATGCTAAAAGAACACGACGAAGCGCATTACCAAGAGTCATTCCATAACCTGGATAACAACCCATGATTTCAAATTTTCCACTCTTCTCATTGATTGGAGTGTACTTTGGCTTCTGAGGAAGTGACACTGTCTGCATATCCTCTTTCTAACGCAATAGTCATGGGATGATTTCCACAAAAACGGCGTTTTTCAATTAAAAAAGTTAAATATAAATCTAAAACAAAAATACTAACGTGAATATGACTCCACCACCATTTGTGGATCAACTTGCACTCCAACATCTTCACGAGACGGCAATGAAACCACTGTTCCTGCTAATTTTGATAAGTCGAATTGAATCCAACGAGGAAAATCTTTCTTATTAGTTAGCAATTGAATCTGATTTTTGAAATATTCGTTATTCTTTTTTGATTCCTTAACGCTCACAACATCTCCAACTTTCATCCAACATGAAGGAATTGTCTGTTTTTTTCCGTTAACCAAGAATGCTCCGTGAGTCACAAGTTGTCTTGCCTGAATCGGAGAAGATGCAAATCCCATTTTGCGAACCACATTGTCCAATCGAAGTTCAAGACGAGTCATCAAAAGGTCACCAGTAACTCCTGGTTTTCCACTAATTTCGTCATAGTGCTTACGAAATTGTCTCTCGAGCACACCATACATACGTTTAATACGCTGTTTCATGGCTAATTGCTTCCCGAATTCGCTTAGTCCTCGAGACATACTTTTGCCATGCACACCTGGAGCATACGGACGACGAGAAAGAGCGCATTTTGCACTGTTACATCGGTCACCTTTCAAGAAAAGCTTTTCTTGAGCTCTGCGACATCTTTTACATTTTGATCCTAATAAATCTCTCGCCATAACTCTTATCGAATTTCAAATTTTTTGCCCCGAGCTTATCCTTTGAGGAAAAATTTAAAATTATAAATTATTGTATTATACACGTCTTGGTTTCTTTGCTCTGCATCCATTGTGAGGGATAGGAGTTACATCCTTGATAGCAGTAAGTTCAAATCCTTTATTTGCAAGTGATCTGATTGATGATTCTCGTCCAGAACCAACTCCTCTAACGAAAACATCCAACTCATGCACACCATATTTCTTCACTTTTTCACTAACATCATGCACAACTTGAGTTGCTGCATATGGAGTAGCCTTCTTTGCACCCTTAAATCCAAGCAATCCAGAACTTGACCATGCAAGCATAGCACCAGATGCATCAGAGATCATAACCATTGTATTGTTATAAGTACATTTGATATGAGCCTGTCCTTTGCTAATTTGTCGTTTCAATTTCTTTTTTTTCTTCTTTGTGTCAACTTCTGCTTCCATAGGTTTAAGATCCGTTGACAATAAACTCTCAACAGTCTCTTCCACTTCTACGACTTCTTCAGTTTTTTTAATTTCCTCTGCCATATCCTAATTTTTTATCCAAATTATATCCGAATTAAATCCTAATTTTTAATTTCAATCTTCCTGCTTGCGATTCGGATTACATTCGGATGTAATTCGCATCACCATTCGGATCTAAGTCTTAGATTCTGATCTTCTTCCGCTTCCCATAGTCCTTCTGACATTTCCTCGAACCGTTCGACTGTTAGTCTTTGTTCGTTGTCCATTCACTGGAAGTCCTTTTTGGTGACGAGATCCACGATAGCTTCCAATTTCCTTCAAGCGCTTGATGTTCATTTTAACTTCATGCTTGAGCTCACCTTCAACTTTATATTTCTTTTCAATTTCATCGCGAAGTCTGTTAGCATCTTCAGCGGAAAGATCTTTTGTGCGAGTTGCCATGTCAATATCAAGAAGCTTCAAAAGTTTGCGACTTGTTGAAGGTCCAATTCCAAAAACATAAGTGAGTGCGATTTCGATTCTTTTCTCATCAGGGAGATTTATTCCAGCAATACGTATCATAATACGAAAATAATTTCAGATTTTAATCCAAAATTTTAATTAAATAAATTACTATTAACCTTGGCGTTGTTTGTGTTTTGGCGTTGAACAAACCACATACACTCTACCTCGGCGTCTAACCACTTTGCATTTTGCGCACATTTTCTTTACTGATGCTCGTACTTTCATAATTTTGTCCTATCACTACTTATAACTTTTTCTCCAAAAGCCTTACGGCCATTGTCATTAGTTGTGAGTCTTTAGTTATTAGTTATCTATATATACATGTTCTACATTCTTTGTGTTACTCGCCCTTTCGTAAGATCATATGGGCTCATTTCCATTAAAACTCTATCGCCCGGAAGCAATCTGATATAATTTACTCTCATTCTTCCAGAAATATGTGCCAAAACCTCATGCCCATTATCCAAACGCACTCGAAATGTTGTGCTAGGAAGGGTCTCAATGATTGTTCCTTCGAGTTTTATCAACTCTTTTTCCTGTTTTGGGGCCATAGTTTGAATTATATTACATCATAAAAATAGAGGGGGTTACTTCCAGAACACTATCCTCATTCATGAAATTCAAATAGTAATTTCCTCTACTCTGGATAATCTATTAAGTTTTCTCAAAAACGTATAGGAATCTTAACAAAGTATTGTTTTCTTGTCAACCCCAGTATCACATCATTGTTTTCTTTTTTATCTATTCTAATTTTATAGCCTAAAAAAGCCTTAATTCTAGTTATTTGTCACTTCAACTGACACGCGATTTTTGTATTGTGGTATCCTCGAAGCAAATGTTGGCATAAATTCAACTTTAACGCTCTTTATGGTTGAATATTTCTTTAATACATCCAATAACTGATCTTCATTTTTTCCCAATAAATCGCTTCTTATCTGCTCACTATCTATAATTGGAACTGCAATTGAATCGCTATTCACCCTTATTTCTAGCGTATTTTTCTCAAAATCAGCATTAACTGTCCCATATTCAACTTTATCTATAGTTTGCTTGAAATCTTTAGCTTTATCGTCATTATTAAGTGAGGCTAACATGATTTTTTTCACATCATCTTGGGAGAAAATCAAGGCATGCACTTTAGCAGTAACCACATATTCAAATGAGCTAGCTGCGTCGCCAACTCTTGCCAGAGTGCTAGATTTCGTGATTGTTATATTTTCAGCTTGAGTTAGCACTATCTCATCAGCAGACAAATCAGCACTGACCGATTCGGCAATCTTTTCCTTAATTTCAGCCTCGGCCTTTTGTTTCGCACTATCGATATCAGCTTGAGCAATTTTGCCTTTACCGACAACCTCTTCACCAGCAGAACCACCGGTCATGATTTCTGTCGATTTAGCATAAAACTTGTCATATTTTGGACCATCTTTAAAACCAGGTATTTTGAAATTAGTAGCTTCAAGATTATATTCAGCTCCAGACTGATCAGCTGTAACCTCTACAGTAACTGCGCCTGGCTTAATATCTCCACCAACATTCGTTGTTCCAGGAACAGTTACATTTTTTGTAATACGAAATATTTTACCATCTGATGATTCAAGCCTGGTTGTGGCAATTAAAACTTGAGGAGAAGAGTCGTATTCATTATAAATAACAACACTACCATGAGCTTTTTTACCACTCATGAGAGAGCTATTTCCCTTCATATCATAAGAAAAAGAAATAGTATCATCCTTATCTATAATTTTAATTGGAATATTTAAATTATCAATCTCGGAAATTTCACTACTACCAATCAAATTAAGATTTATTTTGTTTTTGATTATATTCGGTTCAATTAATATCTTTGCACTAGGAAAAAATAAATATACAGCCACTCCAACAAAAGCAATCAAACAGAGCAAGATAAATCCTATGAATATTTTTTTTATTTTTCTTTCAGCTACCGGCAAATTCTTAGATTGTTTCGCTTGAGCTTCAGCACCTTGAGCAGGAGAATACATTCTCTCTAAAACTTTTTCTTTTTGAGAATCAAGATTTTGCTTATAAATACCTTCATCTACAACAACATCCTTCCTTGGTTGAATTAATGGTTTTGGCTGGATTTTTTTGCTTAATGGTTTGGGTATAACAATTCTACCGCGCAAAGAATCTTTACTCTCATTTTTAGCCTGAATTGAATTGATGCGCATATTTCCTGTTTTTGACCTGATGTCAACATCAACCTTGTTTTTATTTTTATCAAAAGATAGATCATAAAAATTATCAGTTCCAACATCCTTGAGTCTAGTTTGTTTGTTTTGGGAAATGTTCATGCTTTTCATCTCTTGCTGTTTTTCTTCACTTGGAAATTCTTCCTCTTTTTCAATATCAGGCTCAATTTCCTCAAGCACACTTTGCACCACAAGACCACTTCGTTCAGCCATGGATGCTCCAACTTCATCTTGAGTGACAATAATAACATGTTTTCCGATTTTATCAGCCTCACGTTTAAGTAATTTCAAATTCACAATACTTTGTAAAAAAATTGCGCGCTTTGGGACCACGAAATAATTATCGACATCTTCTGATTCATTTAAACGATCGATAACGGAAGAAATTTCCTCTTCCATATCGATATAAAATGTTCTTGACATAGTTATTGCAAAATATGGAACATGCGATAAGAAGCAGAAGCTCCAAATCCATATTTCATATTTTATATTATACAGGCTATGTTATATAAAATTAATCTTGCATTATTTTTAAAACTCTTCGCAGTATTCCCGCCATGACTTTCTCCTCACCAGTAACATCCATAACCAAATTAGCCAGTCCCATTGGTGTAACATCTTGAGGATTCAATAATTTGCCTGTCTTATCAATAATGCGAACAACATCTTTTGGTTGTAAATAATTCACACTCGGAGCTTTTGAAAATGGCAGGCTACGGACCCATTGCGAGGTAAGCAGTATCTTCTTAATGCCAGGTAGTCCACTGCCACCACCACATAGCAATATCTTTGAAGGAAGCACGTCACTGCCAGCAAATTCAGACAATGAAAGTTCCACTCCACTAAGCCAAACAGCCGCATCATTTTGCAAAATTTGTTCAATTTTCAAGCTAATATTATCACTCAATTTACCTTCAGAATATTTAATCTTCAATTCTTCAGCTTCTTCAAAATCAATTCTCAACTCCTGCGCCAATTTCTTGGTAAATGCGCGTCCGCCAAAAGCAAACATTTTCGTTCCCTCAAGTCCACCGTTTCGAACGACTGCGATATCAGTTGTTCCACCACCTATATCTATAAAAATAGCGCCGAAATCCAATGCGTCATCATAATCAATACTTCGCGCAACAGCATATGGTTCAGCAGCAATGCTTAGCAAATCAATATTAAGCTCATCTGCAATGGCTTGCAATGCGCCCAAATGTATCATCGGAGCATACGCATTAAAAATACTGACAGAAACGTCCTTACCTTGAAATCCTATCGGATTTGTAACTTGATAACCATCTATGCGCACATCAACAATAGCAGCATTAATAAGTTTAACTTCGATATCTTGTCCTGTTTCCCAAGCGATTTGTTCTTGAATTCTTTCGTAGGCCTTGGTCTGAACTTTTTGAATAATGTTTTTAAGCTCTGGAAAATCAATGCGCGAATCAACATTGCCACGCTCATAATGGACAGTTGTGGTTGTGCCCTTTACTAGTTCTCCAGCTATGCCGACTATGGCTTTTTTTATTTTCTTTATACCTGCTTCCTCCAATGCTTCATTAATGGAAATTTTACAAGTATCAATAACCCCTGAAATGTCAGAAACTGCGCCACTTTGCATATTGCCTTTCTTTTGTCTTTCTTTGCCAACACCAATAACATATCCGATTTTTTCATCCGAATCGATTTGAAAAACAAGTGCCTTGGCAAATTCAGTGCCAACATCAAGTGCTAAATAATATTCAGCACTACTTTTTGAAAATATTTTAGAAAAAATAGACATCCTTGTTTAATTTTTAATTTAAAATAAAATTAAAATTTCAAATTATTTCCTACTAATTTATCAGTTTAATTTTTCATCAACAGCCTCAACAATTTCAGCTTGATTCAATAAGCCAGCCTGTCCACCATATTCAGTTACAGAATTACTGCTATTTGCAATTCCCCACCTTAATGACATTTTCAAATTCTTTCCCTTAAGATGAGCAGCAAGAAATCCACTCGAAAATGCATCTCCAGCACCAGTAGTATCCACAGCTTTTTTCATGGCAGCATTCACATGCAAAACATCAATTCCATCATATGCCCAGGCGCCTCTTGCACCATCAGTGATTGCCACAATTTTAACACCGATTTTATATAAATTTTTCACCAAATATTCTTCTTCATTCAACAATTCTAGCACCACATGTTCATCATAACTCTTAATAATTTCTATTGCCTCATCTTTATTTAGAAATAATATATCACAAGCAGTAATAGTTTGAATTATTTTTTTAGGATCATCATGGATATTTTGCTGTCTAGGATTAAAAGCTACCGGCGTATTTGTTTTTCTAGCAAAATCAATTATAGTATCCATATTATGTTGCCACTTTCCAGCCAAATCTCCAATAAATATCCAATCTGGATGACCAATCTTTTCTTTTTTAATGACAAGTTTTTTATTTGCAATTTGATTAGAAAAAATAATTCGATCAGCACTTTCTTCATCAACCAAGATGCACGACAAATCACTTTGACAATCTTTTTCAACACAATCGGCTAATAATGAAATGTCAGCTTTTTTAAGTTCAGCAATAATCCATTTTCCAATTTCATCATCTCCAATAATAGTATAGCACGAAACACTCTCTCCGAGTTTCACCAAACCAGTCGCCACATTAATTGAAATTCCACCCAATGTTTCATATCTCTTTTCAATGTGATATTTTGCGCCAAGTTCAAAAGAAATCTTTTTTTGTGACTCAAGATCATTCGGTGTTTCTATAACGATACCCTCGCTTGTAGGAAAAAACATATCCTTACATACTGAACCAATTGTGAGAATTTTTGTCATGAGAAAGTTCCAAATTCATCAAGTTCATCAAGTTCATCAAGGAAATTAAAATAATTCCTTGTTTAGCTTTAAAAACTTTACGAGCTTTATACCTTATAAACTTATTTAAGTTCCTGTTCAATCTTCATCAAGCGATTATATTTGCAAAGTCTTTCGCCACGAGAAAGTGATCCTGACTTAATAAACTCTGCAGCAGTTCCAGCAGCAAGATCAGCAATGAAATCATCCGTTGTTTCGCCAGAGCGATGAGAAATCATAATCTTAAGTCCGTTTTTCTTAGCTAGACGAATACAAGCAAGGGTTTCAGAAAGACTTCCGATTTGATTCACCTTAATAAGCACAGTGTTACAAGCTTTTTCCTTAATAGCTCTTTCCACGCGTTTAACATTCGTCACCAATAGATCATCGCCCACCAACAAATTTTCAGTCATAACATCTTTCGGAATTCCCTCCAAAATTTTCTTGCCAGCAATTTTTTCAGTCATATTGGTCCAATCTTCCCAAACATCCTCCGCCAATCCATCCTCAATTGAAACCACATGATATCTATCAATCCATTCTTTATACATACTAATCAAGCGCTCTGGCTCCAAACGCACACCTTCGGGCTTAACCATATAATATTTTTCTTCTTCATTGTAAAAGTTACTAGCAGCAGCATCAATACCAAGATTAACTTCAGTGCCAAGCTTGTAGCCACTTTCAGTGATGGCTTGATTAATTATTTCCAACGCACGAGTATTACTCTCTAGTTTTGGCGAAAATCCTCCTTCATCACCAACACCACTACTATGATGATCAGCTTCAATAAGTTTTTTTAATTTGTGAAAAACTTCACTACCAGTCCTTAATTGTTCAGCAAATGTCTTGATTCCGGTTGGAATAACTTTAAATTCCTGGATGCTCAAACCACTATCACTGTGCATTCCACCATTAAGCACATTAAACATCGGTACTGGAAGTTTAGGCTTCACTTTTAAACCAGAAATTTTATTGATGTATTTATAAAGTGGAATTTTTTGTGCTTTCGCAGAAACTCTACAAACAGCCAAAGAAACTCCCAAAATTGCATTAGCTCCCAGATTAGATTTGTTTTCCGTGCCATCCAATTCAAGCATTGTTTCATCAATAACAAATTGCTCGCTAGCATCTTTGCCAATAAGTGCATCTTTTATTTTTGTATTAACGTTTTTCACTGCCAAAAGAACGCCTAGTCCGCCATAACGATTTTCATCGCCATCGCGAAGTTCTAGTGCTTCAAATTTTCCAGTTGATGCTCCAGAAGGAACAGCTGCCACGGCACTTTCTCCACCACTCAAAAAAACTTCCACTTCCACCGTTGGATTTCCACGTGAATCCAAAATTTCTCTTGCGACAATATCTTTTATCTTAAGCATATCTTTTATTTATTTTACAATTTAAATATTTAAACGAATCCACATAAACACAGAACCTAATGGGTCAAGAACAACTAGTGTTGGCAATAAAACAATATAATATGCTGACAAATATTTGAGAGTCATCACATACTGCCCATAATTAGCCAGACTACCTCTCGAACTTTCCTTATTAACTTTTTGAGCCTTTAACACAAAAACAATATGCACCGGCGCAATAATCAAAACGGACAATGCGATCATAATAAGCGCAGGAGCAATAGCAGCACTATACACAAAAAATGTTCCGAAAAAAAACATTGGCAAAATCCAAAATGTTTCCCTATCCCAAAAATCAAGCTCGTTAGTGAAATGCTTAAAGCTAGAATAGTATAAAAAAGGAATTGAAATAAAATTAATACAAATTCCAATCAAAAAAACAACCATCGTAACCCAATTCGCAGATCCAAAATAACTTCCAGGAGCTATTAAATTCAAATTATTAAACAATACTAGTAATATTCCCAAAAATAACAATGTTTCTGAAACATATAAACCGAAAATAGAAATTGGCTCAACATTTCTAAATTCTCTCAAATCTATTTTTTCATTGAATACGCCAATATTTCCAGCCTTAAATTGAGGACTCTCCATAAATAACTTATTTTTTAGTATTATCAATAACCCTAATAGTAAAAGCTTGCGTCATTTTTTCAAACAATATACCAATACAAGTTCAATAGTATTTCTTTTTTTATTATAACACATTAGGTTCAATTTTTCAAAAATATTTCTTATTCTTTTGTACGAAGAGCTTCGATTCCAGGCATAGAATTTCCACTTAAATATTCCAGCATTGCCCCGCCCCCAGTTGAGACAAAAGATACCTTATCCATCAATCCATTCTCTTCCAACACTTGAACTGATTCTCCCCCGCCAATAAGAGTAAAAGCGTCGCTCTCAATGACAGCATCAAGAATTTCTCTTGTTCCAATGTCATATGGAGATTCTTCAAATTTACCCATAGGACCATTCCAAACGACGACTTTGGAAGACGCAATGATATCCTTAAATCTCTTGATTGTTTTTGGTCCAATATCAAGGCGGTCTTTGGCAAAATCATTTGGCAATATAACCTTTGCAGAAAATGACATCCCTTGATCAATAGCCTCATTGGCAATTCTTCCTCCCACCAAAATATGAGCATAGGCTTGCTCGAAACGATTTATGAGTGGTAATTTTGTTTCAATTTTGGCACCTCCAATGATAGCAGTAGCTGGATATTCTGGCTCATGAATAACGCGATTAAGATTTTTCAATTCTTCTTGCAGCCACAAACCAGCATAACTTTTGATAAATTTAGTCACACCTGTAACAGAAGCTTGATCGCGATGACAAACACTAAAAGCATCATTAACAAAAGCATCAAAATTTTCAGCAAGCTTTCCAGCAAATTCACTGTCATTTTTCTCATCTCCCTGGTGAAAACGAACATTTTCCAAGAGAATAATTTCTCCTGACGAAAGTGATTCCAGGGCTTTCTTAACACCCTCGCCCACACAATCAGCAACAAAAATAATTTTCCTGCCCAAGATTACTTCGAGTTCATCTTTGATTTGTAATAATGAAAACTTCGGGTCAACTTTTCCCTCTGGACGACCCAGATGTGAAACAAGTGCAACCTTACAGCCATCTTGCGAAAGCAAATGATCCACTGTTTTCTTGCAAGCCTCTAATTTGAATTTTTCCTTAACATTCCCATCTTCAATCGCAACATTAAAGTCCGCTCGCACCAAAACTTTCCTATTAAGAAAAACACCTTCCTGTATTGTTTGGATTTCCATAGTCTTAAATTTTAATTTTTATATCCTAATTATATCCTTTTGATTTTGCTTCAAATTTCAGTTTTGGCTATTTTTTCCAATCACTGATAATAATCTTTCTTTTTTCAAGTTTCACGACAACTTTTTGCTTTTCTCGCCAACCGAGTTCTCGCACAATTTCAATTGGCAAAGTAAGTCCAACAGACTTGCCTCCGATTTTTGTCAATTTGCGAATATTTTCATTTTCATTTTTTCGTCTTGTCATATGGATATTTTTTAATTACGTATTAAATTACGTAATTAAATACGTAATTATTTTCCTCCCATTCCAAAAATTGCAACAACCACTCCAATAAGCGCAGTAATCATAGTGAAGATCCAAGCTCGCATAGTAACCTTTGTTTCTGGCCAACCCTTTGCTTCAAAATGATGATGCAGTGGTGCAGCTAAAAAAACTTTACGATGAAAAAATTTCTTACTTGTAAGTTGAATAGCGACACTACCAGATTCTAAAATATACAAAAATACAATTATAAATAACACAATGACGGAATTTGTGAGCATTGCCACCACGCCCAAGGTTGCGCCAAGTGAAACTGCACCAGTGTCGCCCATAAAAAATCTAGCTGGATAAATATTAAACCAAAGAAAGGCCAACATTGCTCCTGCAGCTGCACTGCAAAAAGATGCTAGATCAACTTTATTTTGCAAAAATGCAATAATAGCAAATGAAAAAAATGCCATCAGTAATATTCCTCCATTCAAACCGTCCAATCCATCAGTCTCATTGGAGGAAACAGCTGAAAATAAAATAACAAAAATAAAAAGTGGTATATACCAAAGTCCAATTGAAAAATCTCCAATAGCTGGAACATGCAAAACATCCCAACCTAATTTATAATAAAACCACCAAGCACCCGCAGAAGCAATAATAATCAACCAACCAAATCTCATTGCAAAGCGCATTCCGCCACCTTTGTTGCTACCGCAACCTCGCACACTCATCCAATCGTCAAACAATCCCAATATTCCAGCTGTCACAAGAGCAAAAAGAGGAAGCCATACTTGTTTATGACTGAAAAAATCTAACCTAGCTATAAAATCAATACCTGTCAGCTCCGCAAAAAAAGGAAAAACAAAGTGCGAGAAAAGCGCCAACATAACAATTGAGAGCCAAATAATAACACCACCCATAGTTGGAGTTCCCGCTTTTGCTGCATGAAGTTTGCTAATAAAATTCAATTTTTCACCATTAACATCATTACTTTTTATTTTTATTCCTATTTTATATTTATAAAGAAGATGTGTCCAAAGAGGTGTAATCGCAAAAGCCAGCAAAAAAGCCAGAATTCCCGTCACTAAAACTTTTAGAACATTTACTATTTCTGGAATTGTTTGAATTTGAGCGAATTGCATAAAAATAAAGTTATAAGATTATAAGGTTTATCAAGTTTATCAAGTTTCAAGTATTTACACCTACTTTAAAACCCTCACAAACCTGAAGAACTTTTCACTGGTGAATTTGTGCGCTATAGCCAATCATACGAACGAAATGTCCAGTTGATCATCGTCTTAATATCTTGCCACCTTTGCGAATCATCCAAAACTACCGCAATAATACGATGCCTATTCGTGGGATCAGCAATAACTGTTAGCAATGAATATCCAGCAAGTGGAGTAAAGCCAGTTTTTGCTCCAACAAGATTAGGAACTTGATCGAGCAACTGATCAGTGTTTAAGATTGTATGCTGAATTTTTCCATCCATCGAAGTCACGATTGAATTATTTGGCATACGAGCAATTTTCCAAATTGTATCATATCGCAATGAATATGCTCCGATGCGTGCAATATCATAAGCTGAAGAATAACATCCAGCTGCAGCAGTCTCATCATCAAGATCCAGCCCTGAAGCAGTGCAAAAATGTGTATCCACTAATCCTAACTCTTTGGCTTTTTTATTCATCATATCAGCGAAAGCATCCTCGGTTCCTGCCATATGCTTGCCAAGAGTTATTGCCGCGTCATTAGCGCTATTCATAAGCATAGCAGTGAGCAAGCTCCTTGCTGTTATTTTTTCCCCTATCTTAAGCCTTGGACTAATGCAATAGCCACTGCGAGGGCAGCCGACTTTGGTGCCTTCAGCATAGACAGCCTCTTCATCAACGACAACTTCTTCATCCAGATTTTTAATTTTCTCCATCGTCAAAACAGCTGTCATTAACTTTGTCAAAGACGCTATCTGCCTGTGAGTGCGACCATCGCTATAGTGTAAAATTGTTCCAGTATCAGCATCGATAACAACTGAAGCATGTGCATTGGGAACAATCAAATCAACAACTCCATCTTTACGCTCCGGCTGATACTGCGGATTATCAACAGCTTGAGCTTTAATCTTCACCGATTCGGGTTCCTTTTGAGTTGCCGCACCTTTAACTAGCGACTGAATACTGTTTTCATTCGTTGAAGAATCTGCCTTCACCTGATTTCCACTAGCCCAACTTTCATGAAAAAAAAGGAATGAATTCAGTGGAAAAAATACTATCATCAATATTGTAGCACCTATTCCCATTTTAATTTGAGATTATTGAATTAATTCTCTCATCCACTGAAAGTATAGCATAATTTGGAAGTTTTTTCACGTCATCAACCCCAAGTTTCTTAAGAAAGTCAAATGAAATTGCATAAATATATCCACGTGAATCTTTCGGATTATCACTCTTTTCAATTAAGCCACGTAGGAGCAAATTTCTAAGTGTATAATTGCAATTAACTCCGCGAATTGCCTCTATTTCAGTTTTTGAAATTGGACCACGATAAGCGATAATAGAAACTACTTCCATAGCAGCATTAGACAATGAATCTTGCAATTCACTTTTGACAAGGTCCTCAACAAATTCAGCGTTTTGAGCTTTGCTGACTAATTGCACTTCATCATTTTTCACAAGCAAAGACAGACCACTATTTTCTTTTTCATATTTATCTGCAAGTAATTTGAGAATATCTTCCATTTTTTCAATCTCAATTGTCAAAACTTTCATCAATTTAGATTTTTTGACAGGTTCACCACTAACAAACAAGACACTTTCCAAAGCTGATATTATTTTTTCATTTTCCATATCCAAAAAAATTTAAAAATTAAAAACTATTATTTCTCCAAATTTTTCATATTTATTTCTGAAAACAATTCTCCCTGCTCAACATGAATAATTCTTTGCTTAACAAGTTCAAGCATGGCCAAAAAAGAAACCACTATTTCAACCTTGTCCTTAGCATCTGCCACTAATTGAGAGAATGACGTTTCAACTCTTTCTCGTAGCGTGTTTTGCAAATGCACAATTCTATCTTCAATTGTCAAAACCTCTCTAACCATTTCTTGTTCAAGTTTTTCTGTTACTGGAATTTCACCTAAAATTTTTGCAAAAATTTTCTCCAAATCAGTAGCCTGAATTTTTGCTGGTGGATAAAAGACTGTACCAAATCCAACGAATCCCTCTCGCGAAAAACTAACTTTTGGAGAATCGAAAACTAGGGCAAGTTTTGCCGAAGCGTCTTTGAATTTTTTATATTCCGCTAGTTGGTATTCCAAGTCCTTAATTTCTTCCTCTTCCTCTTCAGTAAATTCAAGCATCGGAAGAAGTGCTTTGGATTTAATCAAAATAAGACGTGAAGCCACTGATAAAAAATCAGCCAAATGCGCAAGTGTAATATCCTTAGCTTCAGCAATGTATGCCAAATATTGATCAGCAATTTTTGCCAAACTTACTCTGGTGATATCAAGCTTATCTTGCTCTGTTAGTTGCAAAAGCAAATCCAGTGGCCCTTCAAATTGTTCAAGTTTAATATGATATGTCATACAATATTTTTTCGTTTAAGCGTGTGTACTTTTTTTTCTAAGTTTAGCTTTTAACATTTTTTCCAGATCAATTTCATCCTCGCTCTTATTATCAACCAGATTAAAAGCTGGATACAGTGCCAACAATATAGTTAATCCTAAAAACAAGAACATCCATTTAATTGAAAACACAATCAACAAAAGCGCTGCAACAGCCATTGCGGAAATATATGCCACACTTCTTGAGGTTCTAAAGAAACTTATAACATCCATATCATCTCCATCAATTTTTTTATAAAAATATGAATCGCGCAATGTTTCAATCATGGCTGCTCCAATCCTAGTTGTTAGTAAAACCAAACTCCAAACAACAATAGAAGTGCTCTCTATAAAGAAAACAGCAATCGTAGAAAAGGACATCACGAATAAAGCAAAAATTATCATTTCTTTTTCGCCGAGTTTCTTATCAGCAATAACACCCACTGGATAATCAACAACCACGAAAGGCACCAACATTATCGTGAAAATAATTCCTATACTAGTCCAGGATATTCCCAATTCAAGCAGATAAAGTGGAATATAAACAGTCATAAAGGCATAGAAAAATTCCAATATAAAAGAAACCCAATAAATTCTCATCAAATCTTTATTGATAAATATTTTCTTTACCAAGTCTCTAACAGTTATATCTCCATTGAATTTATTGTTACCGCCACGAAGTCCAATGAGACCAACAATGAAAATAACCATATTAATAAGCATCGATAAAAGAAATAATCCTGAATAATCATACATTTCCAAAATTCGCACAGAAATAAATGGCCCAAAAATAAAACCAATATTCACAAAAGTCATATGCAAGCCTCTTATTCTGCCAGATTTTTTATCTTCAGAATATGATTCCATGATGATATCTAAAATCACAAACATCAAATAGGCTGTAATAATATTCACCATCAACAAGAAAATACCAAAAATAGATGGTGGGACCATTATCAAAATGGCCATAGCGCAAATTTGCAAAAAGAAAAATAAGAAAAAGGATGTTGACTTACCAATCCATTTAATAATTTTGTGCATATTCAAAAGACCAAGCAAAATAATCACATATGCCAAAAAATAAAAAAGACTAACGTCATCGTTGCCGAGAGATAGCTTAAAGTAAGATGACTCAATATAGACCAACAATGACCCAGAAAAACCAAGCAGAAATGAAATAAAACTTATAAATCTCAACTTACCGTCATTTATTTTTTCTTTATGTTTTTTGATTGCCATGTTTTTATTTTTACTTTAAAACTTTTATGTTCAAGACATATACAGACTAGTGTGATGTTAAATATTTACAAAGGAGACTTGAGTCTCCTTCATAAATTCCATATTTTTCTTTAAACAACTTTTTTCTTCTTGGCGACAATTTTGATTCCAGCTTCAGCAAGTTGTTTTTCATCCAGCACGCTTGGTGCTTCCATCATCGGATCTTCAGCTTCACCAGTTTTTGCAAATGCAATAACCTCTCTAATATTCGGTTCATTTTGAAGTATCATCACAAGCCTATCAATTCCTGGTGCAATTCCTCCATGCGGTGGTGTGCCATATTTGAAAGCTTCCAACATATGACCATAATCTCGCTGAATTTTTTCTTCAGAAATTCCCATAATTTCTAAAACCTTACGAAGAGCTTCTGGCTGATGATTTCGAATGCTTCCTCCGCCAGCTTCATATCCATTAAGCACGATATCATATTGTGTGGTCAAAATGTCTCCAATATTTTCTTTTTTCATCAGATCATCCATAAATTCTGGCTTTGGACGAGAGAAAGGATTATGTGTGAAAGTCCAACCAGTCGATGACTCCTCATCTTTTTCAAAGAATGGAAAATCAATCACCCAACAGAAAGCCAAAAGATTTGGATCATTTTTGTCTTCGCGAATATCGGGTTTATCATTGCCATATTTTTCCATTGATTCAGCATAAGTAAGGCGTGGAAATGGAATTGACTGAATTTTCTTTTCTGGAAACTGTGTTTGAATGAGCTCAATCATCATTTTCTCGATAATACTCATCACATCTTCTTGCTCAACAAAACTCATCTCCATGTCCAATTGAGTAAATTCGGGTTGACGATCACCGCGCGTATCTTCATCGCGAAAACAGCGAGCAATTTGGAAATATTTTTCAATACCAGCCACCATCAACAACTGTTTGTATTGTTGTGGAGATTGTGGAAGTGCATAAAACTTTCCTTTGTAAATTCTAGATGGAACCACATAGTCTCTCGAGCCTTCAGCAGTTGTTTTTCCAAGAATTGGAGTTTCAACTTCAATAAATCCTTGTTGATCCAAGAAGTCCCTGAAAAATTTTATCACCTTATAGCGAGTCAGAATATTTGTTTTCATTCTCTCGCTGCGCAAATCCAAATAGCGATATTTGAGTCGCAACTTTTCCTCAACTTCCTTGGTGTCCTTGGTGATTTCAAAAGGAGTTGTTTTTGCTTCATTTAAAATCTTGATTGAGGCAACTTCCAATTCAACCATGCCAGTTGCTGATTTTTCATTCTTAGCACTCATTGGGCGTTCTTTCACTAATCCTTCCATTTCAATCACAAACTCATTGCGAAGTCTTTTAGCATTGTCATGCGCTTCAACATGATCAGGAATAACAACGGTTTGAATAACGCCACTGCGATCACGCAAATCAATGAAAATTAATTTTCCATGATCACGACGGATATTAACCCATCCTGACAATTTAACAGTTTGTCCAATAAATTTCGGCGTGTCTATGATATTTGTTCGCTGCATATATTTATCTAAAATTTAATCTTTTACTTTAATAATTCATTTATGCGCCGGGCAAGATCACTGGGCACTAAACGTGTTTTTTCAAAAAAATCACTCACGCCCAAATCTTTGACCGGCTGGATATCCTCCTCAATCAACGAGGCGGAAAGCACGATAATTGGAATATCTTTCGTTTTCTCATCCAATTTAAGTCGCTTGATAATATCTTCTCCACCCATGGCTGGCATCACCATATCCGTAATAATCAAATCATATTCATTTTCAGTTGCCATCTTTATTCCCCACACACCATTTTTAGCATATTCCACACAATAACCTTCACTTTCTATTTTTTTGCCAAACATTTCTAAAAATATTTCCTCGTCCTCAATAAACAAAATTTTCTTACCACTACAAGCAACAGTATTAGCTCCAGAAGCAAGACGCTTGCTGTTTTTTTCTTGCTCGGCATATTGATTGAGCAGTCGCTGTATCTCAACCACCAATTCAGAAGGACTAAATTCTGTTTTTCCAATATAATCATCTGCACCATTTTTCATGGCTTCTTTCTCATTTTCAGTTTTATTTAAGTTACTAAGCACAATTATTTTCAAATCTTTGTCATATTCAGAATTTCCACGAAGTTCTTTGAGAACATCCATACCATTCATTTCAGGCAAAACCATATCCAAAAGAATCAAATCAAATTTAGATTCAAGCGCATATTTCAAAACCTCTTTTCCTGTCACAGCATTAACAACTTCAAAACCTGCTGATTGGAATTTTTTCATGTATATCTCGGCGATCATCGAATCATCCTCCACAAGCATTATTTTAGCCATAAATATAGTATTTTAATATATTTTCAATACTCAAAGTATACCTAGAATAACAGAAAAAGGCAAGAATAATCAGAATTTATAAATCCAAAACATCAAATTTCAATGCCGAATAAATGACTCAATAAATTCACAAAATCAAATTATATATTTTCAATTTTTGCTATAACCTCATCAATGATCCAGTCTGGCGTTGATGCTCCCGCGGTCACAGCCACTTTTTGGCAATTTGCAAACCAAGATTCTTCAATTTCAGTAGCTCTTTGCACAAAATATGAAGCAGGATTTACTCTTTGAGCAATCTCCCAAAGACGCCGAGAATTAGCACTTTCAGGTGAACCAATCACCACCACAACTTCATTTTCACTTGCCAGCTTTTTTATTTCAGTCTGGCGATGATGAGTAGTAAGACAAATAGAATCAACAATTTCAGCTTTAGGATATTTTTTGGAAATTTGAGCCGCCGCTCTGTTCACAAATTCTTGATCTTGAGTTGTTTGAGAAAGCACGGCTAATTTTTTCGTCTTATCAACATCAAAACCACACAAATCTTCATCAGTTTCAATAAAAATTGCTTTCTTATTGGCCCACTCATAAATACCCTTCACTTCTTTGTGGTTTTTCTCACCAATAATAACAATTTGAGTATCCCTCTGGAAAAAAGCTTTAGCAAGTCTTTGCACCTTAATCACACGTGGACAAGTTGTATCAATCAAGTCAACATTGTGTCGCTTGGCTATTTCATATATTTCAGGTCCAATGCCGTGAGCAGTAATCACTAATGTTCCAACTTCACTTTTTATTTTTTCAAAAAATTCTTCCAGTGGCCCTTCCACATGAACTTTCTTCACCCCCATTTTTTCAATTTTATCCACCACATCAGAATTATGCACCAAAGAACCCAACACAAAAATAGGCTGCTTCACCTTTGGGTCTTTGGATATTTTTTCCACAATGTCATATGCCCGCTGCACTCCCTCACAAAATCCAGCATATTGACTTAAGGTAATTTCCATATAACTACAAAATTACAAATTATATACAAATATACAGATATACAAAACACCATAACAAGAAAAGCTCCCATCTGCAAGCCTAGTTGCTAGCACTTGTAACATTTACTCGCCATTTCATTTTGAGGCAACAGAGAGCGACAGCGAACTCTTAATCTAACTGCTTGCACTTGAATAATGCTTGAGTGAAAATTTCCACCACCAACGCGAACCAACAAAGAAAACACCCATCATCACAAATGACAAAATCGTGAATTGCCAATCAATTTCAACATGAGTTAGCATTTTTGCTGGAACTGTCGCAATGAAAGCTAGTGGCACAATAAAAGTCAAAACTCCACGCACAATCCTATTATAATAAATGTCAATCGGCATTTGGGAATTCACAACCACTCGTTCCATCAAAAGCCAAAGTCCGGAACTTTCAGTGATCCAAAAACTTACAGCTCTAAGTGCCAAGTTAAAACAATAAAACATTATTAAGCCATTTAACAAAAGCAAACAATAAAGCAGAGTGTGCA
>JBBQCF010000006.1:0-39096 GCA_038318455.1 Candidatus Moraniibacteriota bacterium | reverse complement strand
TGCCTGGAACTGCTGAAAAAATAAAAACAGCGCTTGAAACGAAAAAGGCGGAACCGCTTTTTCAGCGTATTAAATAGATATATATTGTATCAATTAAAATATACAAATCTTTTTAAAAATGCTATCATAATGATAGCATTTTTATGTATAAATTTAGTATCTTAAAAAATAAATAAGAAAGGAGTGGGAGAACAGTTTTTTTGTGACGGGGATGTGGATTTGATTTTAATAGATCATCAAACAAAAGGAGATAGACATGAAAACTAATTTGTTTATTATTTTGTCTGCGTTTTTCTTAGCCGCTTTTTTTGTTGGCTGTGGTGGAGGCGAAAAAACAAATGAATCCTCAATTGTTACTCCAACCGTTGCAACAACTCCAGCGAGCGCCAAACAAGATAATTACAGCACGTCAATTACGCCAGTCATGAATAAATCCGTGGTTGCAATAACTGGTGGCACCGTGGAGGTTGTAATTGCTGACAATATTCTTAAGGGCAGGAAGCTAACTATTCCTGCAGGCGCACTTTCTCAAAATACAAATATAAGTGTCGGAAGTGTTAATAATCCACCAGCTCTTCCTGTGGGTTTGAATTTTGTCGGAGTGCCGACGTCATTTGGTCCAAGTGGTACAACATTTGTTGTTCCAGCCACCTTGAAAATACCATTTACGATAGAAGACTTAAAACAAGCAGGAGTTGAAAGTAAAACTGGTCTTAAGTTATATGCTTTTAATGAGGCAACTAAAACTTGGTCTGAAGAAAAAATAATTTCAATCGACACTGCTGCCAATATTGTCACAGGGCAAATAAATCATTTTAGTTTTCATGCCCTTGCTGGTTTGAGTGGTATGCCTCCAAAGAATCTTGGTACACCTCAACCTGGTGATTTGTTGTATCGCTTGAGCACATTTGATGGCGGAAAAACATCCGGCTGGATACCGGGACATGTGGGAATTTATACGGGTGAAAAAGTGTGGGAAGGTGATAATGAAAAATTCGCTTCCCCAGATGTTATTCGCTGCAAGAAATTCAATGTAGTGGAAGCTCTTATTGGTCAGGGAGTTATATATTCATATTATAAAATTCCCAACACGACACAAAGTTGTGAGGTTGAGAAAAATTTCCAAGGGAATTCTGTGTATATGGGAGCTAGGGAATCAGCAGAGTTTTCACTCACTACATACGAAAGAAATATGGGAGTTAAATTTGCGATTGGGCAAGTCGGAAAACCTTATGCTACTGATCAAAGCCTGGGCGTTTTATTTGGCATGCTCAAGGGCATTAGCGTAAAAGGTCTGATGGTTTTTAATTGCGTTGGATTATCCGAGCGAATGTATGAGGAGTATGGTGCAAATAATCGTCAGGGCATAGTGATTGATGATAATGATAAACTACTAACGCCTGCTGATCAATATTCAAAAACAAAGCCAGCTGGAAGTGTTGATGCAAAACCTATTATCGGCTGGGCAACTTTGAGTCCAAGCTCTGGCACAAGTAGTGCTATAGTGGTCGCGCAAATAGCAATCACTCATCCTAATGGCTTGGGCGAGATTGATTCTGTTAGATACGTAACAGATGATGGATATATGAATCCTCAAATAAATATTAATGATAAAGGAATTGCAGGTGATGATATTGCTGGCGATGGGGTGTATAGTTGTTCTGGAACAATAGCTGGAGATTCATCTAAAGGCAGCATGGGTATGACTTTTACTATTACGGATAAGTCGGGAAAAACAGATTCAATAAGACTTATTTATACGTATAAAAATAGCTCTGGTTGGACTGAAATTGCGCCAAAAATAGCTATTTCAGAACAACTACTTATTGCTAAATGGGGACAATAGTTTATTTTTTTAAAATTTGCTGCAAAGGCTCACGAAATATTTCGTGAGCCTTTTTATTTTTCTAATTGCATTTTATGCTATGGCAAGCGTATAATATATTATAGTGCATTTATACATAATACTTTATACGAGATACCTGCCCGCAATGCTTTTAGTATAGCTGATGCAGGCGGGCAAAATTACATGAAACTATTTGATACTCATGCCCACGTCAATTTCAATGCTTTCAAAGATGATGGCGAAGATGTTTTGAAAAGAGCACTTGCTGAAAATGTGAGCGTGGTGAATGTTGGCAGTCAATATTCCACTTCCAAGCGCGCCGTGGAATATGCTCACATGTTTGAAGATAAAGAAGCTAAGCCTCCTATAGGAGGCTTAGCTTCTAAGGGTGGAGTTTGGGCAGCCGTGGGAATCCATCCAGTGCATCTCAAAAAGGGAAGCTTCACGCATGTGGATCCTTGGGAATTGGAAGAAGAACCCTCCCACAATGCTTCGCATAGTGTGGCGGGCAAGGAAATTACCACTACTGGTGAAATTTTTGAATATGAAAAATATTTAGAATTGGCACGTGACGAAAAAGTTGTGGCGATTGGTGAAATTGGTTTGGATTATCATCATTTTGAAGAAAGTGATGATGTGGAATTTTTGAAAAAACTGCAAAAAGAAACTTTGATAGAATTTATTAGACTGGCAAATGAAGTTCAAAAACCAGTGATGCTGCATTGCTGGGATGGATATGATGATTTGTTGGAAATACTTATCAAATACCCAGTGAAAAAGAAAGGCATTGTGCACAGCTTCATTGGAAGCGTGAAAACAGCGCAAAAGTTTTTTGATCTTGGATATAAAATTGGACTCAATGGAATTGCAACATATGGAGAAAGTTATGACAAGTTGATTCGCGAGACGGATCTTGAAAATATTGTCATTGAAACGGACTGTCCCTATCTTACTCCAAGACCACTAGAGCGGGGAAGTCGCAATGAGCCTCTGTTTGTTAGACAGGTGGCTGAAAAAATCGCCAGCGTGAAAAATATTTCTCTTGAAGAAGTGGCAGAGAAAACTACGCAAAATGCTATAAATTTATTTGGTTTAAAATAGATAGAAAAAGTGGTATAATGAATACATGAATATAAATCTTGTTAAGTACAAGAAATTTTTGGTTAGCATTTCTGTGTTAATGATTTTTTTTGTTTACATTGACGCAAAAGCGGCAATTACTTTTGACTCTAATGGAAAATGGGAAACAACATTTAACTATCCAGAATGTATGCAACGTGGAGCTGGAAGTAGCTTGGATTGTGCCACAGTTCAAAATGATGGAATATATTGGTCTTGGGGAGCAACAGGGTTGGATTCTGTTGATGGAATGAAATATACTCAAGTTACAACAAATTCAAATAATCCAGTTGGTAGAGGAGGTAATGGAGCGCGATTTTGGAAGGGAAGCGTCGTTGATGATTTAACAGTTAGTTCAGATAATCTTGATACGGGTACAATAAGAATTAATTTTACAACTCCGCAAAAAGAACTTTGGATTAGGTGGTATGAGCGATACGAAAATGAATTTGAATGGAAACTTTTTCCAGCAAAGGCGATTTCGCCAAAAAGCATTTATCTAAGAGCTGGTCCTCAAGATGCTAGCAATTATATCGGGGGAAGTTTGATTGGACAACTCAATGGTGCTAATGGTTACAGGATATATAATCAAGGAGGTTGGGCACAAGACCATATTGATAATTATTCATCGTCAATATTTGGAGGATGGAATACTATTTATCCGGACATTATGGCAAATGGTGTTGGCAAGTCTGATGGAAGCTGGCACTCTTTTGAAATTTATTTAAAAATGGATACAGTGGATTCTCCTTCTAGTAATGGCGGTGGATATATTTGGGTTGATGGCATTTTGCTTGATAAAAAAGATAATATAAATTGGAGTGGAGGAGATGTTGTTGCTAGAGATGGTTGGACATGGATGGAATTTCTTTCTAATCAGAAGAATCCTGGACTTGATCGACCATATTATGTGGATTTGGATGACATGGTGATTCAAAATACCACTCCGCTTAATGTTGATTCTTACGGTAATCCATTTATTGGACCTATTGTTAATTCTCCAGCAACATATTCAATTTTAAATTTCACTGACATTGTTACTTCTTGGCTAAACACAGGCTCTAGTCTGAATAGCGATTTAAATTCTGACAACATTGTAAATACAAAAGATTTAGGTGTTATGATGAGTAAGTGGGAGTAAGAGTTTATAAAGTTATAAAGTTGAAAGTTCATAAAGTAAAATTCAAAAATGCGAATGCGAAAAGAAATAAAGAAGAAATTTAGGAAAAAATGCTATAATAAAAATATGTTGATAATACAAAATAAAAAATTGATAAAAATATTGGTAATAAGTTTTTTTATGTCGGCAGAATTTTTTGTTTTTTCAAGTTTTGCTCAAGCTTCTTGCGATTTGAATATTAATTCGTATGACACTTTTCCGTATAAGCTTGATCAAGCGAACAAGACGTATTGTTTAACTTCAGATATTATAGCTCCGACTACTGCCTTTGTGGCTAAGGCAAACGATGTTACTTTGGATTTGCAAGGGCACATTGTGACTTATGGCAATGCTAATTTTTCTGAAGCGCTTAATCGTGATTTTGAAAATTGGTCTGGTATACTTTGTTATTGCTCCTGCAGACTCTGAATTAATTCATTTTACTTACAGTAGTCTGCATCGTGGATATGCAACTGATGGGAATTTAACCGACGAAACTCGCTATAAGCCAGTAATAGATGAGGATGTTAAATTGCAACTGGAATGTATTTCGGTTGGTACCTGCAATGTTGGAATGGTAGATATAAAACCAGCACTTGATTATGGAGTATATAGTAAATCGTATTTGGAAACCACTGTTCAGTGGAGATCAGCGCCAGACATTACGGATGCTTCTTTTTATGGCGGAGCAAAAAATTTTACTATAAAAAATGGAACAATTTCTCAAGGATTGGGAAATGGAATTCGCAGTAATGGTGTCTATTTATCTGGCAGTGATCCAACTGTGGATAATTTGATTATAAATTTTAATGGTATAAATACTGATGGAATAAGATTAAATTATCCTAGTAATCCAACTGTGATTAATAACACAATAAATAATACCGATAACTACTCTATGTATGTTTTCAATAGAATGCACGGCGTAGGTGGTTTGTACTTAGTTGGTCCAAGCGGTGTAATTTTGGTTGATAATAATATTATCAACAACATGCCACAATATGGAATAAGATCTGACCAGTGTTTAGCTCATGGTATCATTAGTTCAACTTTTAATAGAAATACAATTCGTGATGAGGAGAAGGTCACAGAGGGTTATGGAATTTCTCTAGGTTCTGGTGGAAACAATTTTGAAATAGCTAATAATGTTATTCAGCCAAACACGCATGGGCGTGGAATTTTAATTGACAGTGTTGGTTGCTTGGGAGTGGCGCCAGGAGGCGCTTCTGCTATTGGCGGTAAAATTCATGATAATCAGATTCTTAATTTAGATGAAGTGCGTAATGTCGAATATGATGAGAATGGTCTTGAAGCTGTCGGCATACGTCTGCGCAACTGGGGCAGTACTGTTATGAAAGATGTGTCTATTTATGGAAATACAATTACCGGCAGTTTAACTGCTAGCAGTGTGCATGGTATTTATGGCATTAACGCAACATTGTCTAATGGCGCAGATTCAATTGATGTTTATAATAATACAATTAGTGTGACATCTCCCGATGCTAGTAAGTTTGCGGCAGATTTTGCTTTTCAATCCGCTAGATTTGGTAAAGGGGGATATTTTAAGATTCACGACAACACTCTTAGCAGTAATAATAATATATTTAAATTCGGAGGCAATGATGGTACTGACGTGAATAATATTCTTATTGATAATAACACTATGACTATTTTGCCTGGCTCTTTCGGCAAGCCAATTGCATATGGTTTTTATACCAGTGGTGATAAGAATGTTGTTATCACAAATTCTAACACAGGATTTGATGTTAGCGATGGTGGTAGTTATGACTTTTCAAATGTATATAATCCAGTGGCCACGCTTTCAAGTGCAATTGATGCTACCCAGACAACTCTCACTGCGTCGGGTGCTAATATTGTGGAAGGCAACGTGCTAATGGTCGAAACTGAACAGATACTTGTGGGCGCAGTTTCTGGAAATTCTCCAGTAACGCTTTCTAATTGCACTCGTGGATACAACGGAACAACTCCAGCTTCTCATCTTAGTGGGGCAGCTGTAATTAAATTTAATTCCTTAGAAATTGGTGCTCATAAGGTGACACTTAATAATGCGGGAGTTGGATCGATGGTTACTCTTAAGCAAGGAAATATAAATATCTGGTCAGGAGTCACTGATGAACTCGGATCAGCAACTTTTTATACGCCTTCCGCATTTTTTTCCGGCAAGCGACCATCTTCAATCATTAAAACAACTTTTAATGACGCCACAGTTTTTCAGCTGACTGTAACTGCCACTGATGACGCTACGGTTTTATATGACAATGCAAATTTTACAGCCTCTGCGAATGTCGTTGTTAATGTTGGATTCCATTTGCTAGCCTACTCAATTCCAAATTTCGCAACCCTTGTTTCAAATTGGCTACATGTTGGAACAGTTTCTGATTTAAATTCTGATAATTTTGTAAATTCTAAAGATCTTGGCATTATGATGTCAAAGTGGCAATAAGGTGTATAATGCAAAAGTAGTTTAATTAATTTAATTTAAAAAAAATATGGAAGTTATCGCATCACTGTTTCCAATCCTGCTCGTCTTGCTGGTAATTCTGCTGGCAAAGTCGCTAAAGGTTTTGAAGGAATATGAAAGAGGTGTTATTTTCTTTTTGGGTAAATGCACGGGCGTGAGGGGACCGGGACTTATCATTTTGATTCCAATCTTGGAAAACATGACACGCACAGTGCTTCGCACCGTGACCATGGACATTCCATCTCAAAAAATCATCACCAAGGACAATGTTTCAATCGACATAGCAGCTGTGGCATATTATCACATCGTGGACCCAATGAAATCCGTGGTTGCAATTGAAGATGCTAACAAAGCTGTGAATCAGATTTCTCAAACAACTGTGCGAAATGTGGTTGGACAATTTTCACTTGACCAGCTTCTTTCGCAAACCGTTGATATTAATGCGCAAATAAAAAACGTCATTGATGAGCACACTGAACCATGGGGAGTGCAGGTGACTGCAGTAGAAATCAAGGACATTGCGCTTCCGGATAACATGCAAAGAGCGATGGCCAAGGAGGCTGAAGCTGAAAGAGAGAAGCGCGCCAAGATTATTGCGGCTGACGGAGAATTTCAAGCAGCCATTAAACTTGGTGAAGCTGCTGACATCATCTCTGCTCATCCAGTGGCACTTCAACTTCGAACACTTCAAACTATGGCAGAAATTTCTGTGGAAAAAAATTCAACCATCATTTTCCCAGCGCAATTCATGAGCACCGTGCAAGAAGCCATCAAGGTGATCGGAAACGACGCAGTAAAATAGCATTATGGAGGTTCAACCTCCACCGATGCTAATGTTTGGTATTTCGCATAAATACAAATTTTACCATTCTACTTCATATGGTAAAGTATGAAATTTATGGAATAGAAAAAAAGCCGCGTTCGTCATTTTTGACGCGCGGCTTTTTACTATAAAAAAGATCCCATTCGGTGATATTTATTAGTAACAATGGGCTGTTCCTCATTGAGATATTTTTTCCTATTTTGTTTTTCTAATCTTATTTTCCACGAACCATTGATCGCTGTTGTTATTCCTGCAATAAAAATTATCAGGCAGGCGGTTTCAAGTGTTATGGCTGGAAAAACGCTATGCTTTTTTGTGCATACTGAATTTTTCCACAGTAAATCGCATATCGAAAAAGAAAAAATAATAAGATGAGGCAGAGGCCATAGTAAAACTGCCAGGTGGGTGAGAGTGAGACTGATTTTGTGCTAAAACTTGAAATTGCCATCAGAATCGAATATCCCAAAAAAATTGGAAACATGTAATCATCCATTGGTAAGCTCCTTCTCGAATTTTTTTAATCATCAAAACTTCTGTCCTCATCGCGAATGTCATGCCAATTGCGGACCATGTTTTCCAGATGATGAATGTTGAGCTTATTATAGACACCAATCACGCCACTACTTCGTTGTTTCATGCTTGGATCATAATAGCCAATTCTGTTAAGCTTGAACGGTGGAGCACCTTTGTGCGTCCACGTTCCATTTTCAGCGTCTACAATTATTTCTGCCATTGCATTATCTGTCACTTTGCAATAACAACAATTGTCCGCATAAACCAGCGCTACCAAATTTTCAGGAAGTTTTTTGCTCATAATAATTCACCCCTTTTACGCATTATTCTTATTTTCAATCTCCACCAGGCACTTGTTAAAATAATTGCTCCACAGACAGCTGAAATTAAAAGAGATAGTTCAAGTTCTTCTTTGGATAGGCTTAAATTTAGAGATAGAATTTCCTTGAGATAAAGTGATAATCCAAGCAATTCAGCAATGAAAATAATTACAAATCCGTAAATTATTAACCAGTCGTCCTAAAAAAACTTGCTTTCAATGATAAAGCTTTGTATGACAATAAAAATGAAATAACTAAGAGAGATGTAGGTCATATAGTCTTGCATGGAATAGCCCCCTTTTTTTGTTAAAGAATATCTGGCATTGCCAGAATTTTATTGTTACATGAATTAATCAGAATATCAATAGTTTGTTTTGCTAAAAATAAATAGTCGTTTATGAAATTTCATAAACGACTATTTTATATGGAAGTGACCACAATCTATATATTATACTCCTTTTTCAGTAAAAAGTCAAGCAATATGGCATTTTTCTTGACGCAAAGCCAAAATTGCGAGATAATGGATAACGTGGCGAACTTATAATGCTCACAAGTATGGATGAACAAAAAAAATCAAACATTGCTTGGTGGCAGCCAGGATTGATTCTATTCACGAGACTTAGCGCTTGGATTGTTGCGCCAATAATGATTGCGGTTTTGTTTGGAAAGTTTTTAGACAAATCTTTCGGCACTGATCCATGGCTATTTCTGGCGACCATCATTGCAGCTTTTGCTTTTTCGATGGTCAAGATTGTGAGAATTGGCCTTAAAGAAATGGATGCCGACGAAAAATCGGCAAATAACAAAAAACAAGCACCAAGCACCAAATAATAAACAAACAATAAAAATCAATTTTCAAATCGTTTGTGATTTAAGTTGAGAAATAATTCAAAAAATAATGTCTACGGAAGTGACACAACAAAATAGCCAGGAGATAAATCATGAATCAACTCTTTTTGCTGAACCTATTTTGCATGTGGGAAATTTTACTATTACAAATTCTTTGATTATGAGCTGGATTACAGTCGCTGTTTTGGCAATTTTTTTTGTGCTTGCTGGGAAGAAAGCAAAAAAGGCGAAGGACAAAGCACCAACAGGAATTCATAATTTTTTTGAAATCATCTTGGAACAAGCGTTGAATATGGCTGATTCCGTGACTGGCGACCGCAAAAAGACTGCGAAATTTTTGCCAATCGTGCTGGCGCTTTTTTTGTTTATTTTGACAAGCAATTGGATGGGACTTTTGCCAGGCGTCGGAACAATTGGTTTTGTAGAAAATGGGGAACATGGAAAAGTTTTTGTGCCACTTCTTCGCGGCGCAACCGCTGACCTGAACACCACACTTGCAATCGCACTGTTTTCTGTGATCATGTCTCACATTTTTGGAGTTATTACAATTGGAGTTTGGAATCATTTTAATAAATTCATCAACATCAAAGCGATCATTGCTATCCCAAAGAAAATCAAAAAGGATCCAACCATCATCATGGTTAATCCGATCAAAATTTTCGTGGGACTGATTGAAATCGTGGGAGAAATTGCAAAGATTGCATCGCTCTCTCTTCGACTTTTTGGAAATATTTTTGCAGGAGAAGTTCTCTTGGCTTCCATGATGGCGCTTGTTGCTTTCATTTTGCCACTGCCATTTATGTTTTTGGAGATTATTGTGGGAATTGTGCAAGCTTTGGTTTTTGCGATTTTGACATTGGCGTTTATGAGCATAGCAACCACGGCTGATGAACATTAAAGTTGCAAGTTTATAAAGTTATAAAGTTTATAAAGTTTAAATCTGAAAAATACTTTACAAACTTTTCACTTGATGAACTTGATAAACTGTTAATTATTTTTTATCGCATACACTATTTCTGTTCCACTTAAGTAGAGAAAACAGGAATAATGTCTGCTACAAATGTGTATGGAACTAACAATGCTTGCCAAGGCTTTGGCAATCGGACTAGGATCAATCGGACCAGCAATCGGAATCGGTATGATCGGAGCAAAAGCAATGGAATCAATCGGACGTAATCCAGAAGCTGCAGGAAAAATCTTTGTCCCAATGCTCCTTATGGCTGCATTTGCTGAAGCTGTGGCTATTTACGCTTTGGTTATCGCATTTTCAATCAAATAGTCTCAAATGTCTCATCAACGTGGTGAGACAAAATGAGAACATTTGAAAATAACAAATCTCAATTAACAAATACCAAGCAATAACCAAACTACAAAAAATAATCTTCAAATCTTTTAAAATTAAAAATTTGAAAATTATAATTTGTTTGGAATTTGGCATTTGTATATTGTTTATTTTAAAAAAATATGGAAGAACTTATTAAAACATTTCACATTGACTGGACGTTGATTTTGGCGCAGCTTGTAAACTTTGCGATTGTGCTTTTCGTGCTGTACAAATTTGCCTACGGTCCAGTGCTTAAGATGATGACTGACAGAACAGAAAAAATTGAAAAAGGACTCAAGGACAGTGAAGCTGCGCACAAGAAATTGGCTGAAATTACTGAAAAGGAAAAAGAAGTTTTGGTCGAGGCGCGAAAGGCTGCACAAGAAATTGTGGCCAAAGCTGAAGCAGTGGCGCTTAAAAACAAAGAAGAAATCGTGGTGGAGGCGAAAGCTCAAGCTGAAAAAATTCTCTCTGACAGCGCCAAAAAAATTGAGCAAGAAAAAGCTTTAATGTTTGCTGAAATCAAAAGCCAAGTCGCTGAATTGGTGGTGGCTGCAACAGGAAAAATAATTGCTGAAAAAATCGATACCGTAAAAGATGCTGATTTAATTGCAAAAGCTATAAAATAGATATGAAAGTAACTTCATTACAATACGCAAAAACATTATTTGATCTGACTGACGGAAAAACCGAGCAGGAAGTTTCTGATATCATTGGAAAGTTTGCAGAGCAATTAAAGAAAGATGGAAATTTGAAGGATGCCAAGAAGGTGATGGAAAAATTTTCAGAGTTGTTTAACTTGAAAAATGGAATTGTTGAAGCTGGTGTAACATCTTCGCGTGAGTTATCAAGTGATCAAGTTCATCAAGTTAAAAGTTTTTTGAAGGAAAAATATTCTGCCAAAGAAGTTGTTATAAATAATATCGTTGACGCAAAAATTCAAGGAGGAATCATTATAAAGGTGGAAGATGAGATTTTGGATGCAAGTATTTCTAATCATTTAAAAAGATTAGGAAAAATACTTGCAAGTTAAAAGCTTGTAAAGTTCATAAAGTTCATAAAGTTGGAATGTATTTTACTTTATAAGCTTTAAAACTTGATAAACTTTATAAACTTAAATTGTATGAACAAGGATTACATCATTGATCAATTGAAAAAACAGATTGAAGGATTCAAGAGTGAAACGACAACTGAAAAAGTTGGCAAAGTTATTGAGGTGGGCGACGGTGTTGCTCGCATCAGTGGACTTTCTGATCTTATGGCCAGCGAAATGGTTGAATTTCCAAATGGGGAAATCGGCGTGGCACTTAATCTTGAAGAAGATCGCGTGGGTGTGATGATTTTGGGAAGCTATCTTGGTGTGAAAGAGGGAGACATTGTTAAAGCAACTGGAAAAATTCTTTCAATTCCTGTGGGGGAAAATGTGATTGGGCGCGTGGTGAATCCTTTGGGTCAAGCTATTGATGGAAAAGGTGACATTGTGAGTGATATTTTTTATCCAGTGGAAAAAGTTGCTCCAGGAGTTCTTTCTCGAAAATCAGTTCATCAGCCTGTGCAAACTGGAATCAAGGCAATCGATGCTCTCATTCCAGTGGGACGCGGACAACGCGAACTTATTATTGGTGATCGTCAAACAGGAAAGACTGCGATTGCAATTGACACCATCATCAATCAAAAAGGACAAAACATGAAATGTATTTATGTTGCTGTTGGACAAAAGGAAAGCAAGATTGCTCGCATTGTGGGCGAATTGGAAAAAGCGGGCTCCATGGAATATACCACAGTAGTGGTGGCGGGAGCATCTGAATCTGCAGCTCTTTCATATATCGCTCCATATTCAGGTTGCGCACTGGGAGAATTTTTCATGGACAAAGGTGAAGACGTGCTCATTGTTTTTGATGATCTTTCTCGTCACGCTTGGGCATATCGTCAAATTTCTCTTATTTTGAAACGTCCACCAGGACGCGAAGCATACCCAGGAGATGTTTTCTATTTACATTCTCGTCTTTTGGAACGCTCTGCAAAATTGAATGAAGATTTTGGTGGGGGATCAATGACTGCGCTTCCAATTATTGAAACGCAGGCAGGAGATGTTTCAGCATACATTCCAACTAATGTGATTTCAATTACTGACGGACAAATTTTCTTGGAATCAGATTTGTTTTACAAAGGAGTTCGTCCAGCGCTCAATGTTGGAATTTCAGTTTCTCGCGTGGGATCATCTGCTCAAATTAAAGCGATGAAGAAAGTGGCGGGAACACTTAAGTTGGATTTGGCGCAGTTCCGCGAATTGGAAGCTTTTGCACAATTTGGATCAGACCTTGATGAAAAAACTCGCGCTCAAATTGAACGTGGAAGACGCACTGTCGAGATTCTCAAGCAAGGACAATATGAGCCAATGTTGGTTGAGCACCAAGTTGCAATTTTGTATGCACTGGCTAATGGATTTGTTGACGATGTTCCAGTTGAAGAAATTCGCGCTTGGGAAGCAGATTTCCATAAATATCTTGATTCATCTGCCAAAGAAGTGATTGCACTCGTGAAAGAAAAGAAAGAATTGAGTGAAGATGTGGTGGAGGCTCTAAAAAAAGCAATCAAGGAATTTAAGGAGGTATATCAGACCGCATAACGCATAACGCATAACGCATAACGCATAACGCATAACGCATAACGCATAACGCATAACGCAAAGAGGTATAGTGGTTTGAATTAAAAAACGCTCCACGATACGCGCTCCACGCTTTACGAAATTTATGGCATCAGGAAAAGACATTAGGCGTCGAATCAAATCGATCAATAGCACCAAAAAAATCACCAAAGCAATGGAGATGGTTTCGGCTGCAAAAATGCGGCGAGCAATTGCTAGCGTGGTTGGAATTCGTCCCTATGCTCACGCTGCTTGGACGGTGCTGACAAATTTGGCGCGTGCTTTTGAAAGTTCAGAGCATGGATTTTTGCAAGTTCGCCCAGTAAAGAGTGTTTTGATGATTGTGGTTTCTTCAGATCGTGGACTTTGTGGATCTTTCAATACTCAAGTTGCCAAAAAAATTCGCGAAGAGATTTTAAATCCTGAAAAATTGAAAATAAACCGAATTGGAAAAAAGAAAATTGAATCAAGTGTAAAAGACGAAGATCTCAAAATTGATTTTATTACCATTGGGAAAAAAGGTGAAGCTATTGCAAGAAAAACAGGAAAAAATATTGTGGCAGCTTTTTCTGATGGAAAACAATTTGCAACTTCGGCTGATATTAAACCTCTTTCCAAGATTGTGATGGAAGAATATTTGGCCAAGAAATATGACAAGGTGGTGACGATTTATACTGACTATATCAGTGCTGTTACACAGCAAACACGAATTCGTCAGATTTTGCCTATCTCAAAAATTGATATTGAAAAGCAAATTGCAGAAATGGATGTGGTTGCAAAAGAGTATGGTTTGGATGCTCCAAAAGTTGAATATAAGATTGAGCCAAGTCCGGAAGAGGTTTTGGAATTTATTTTTCCACGCCTCATTGAAATGCAACTCTTTCATGCAGTTTTGGAGTCGAGCGCTTCTGAACAAAGCGCGCGCATGATGGCCATGAGAAATGCAACTGATGCGGCTTCGGAAATGTCAGCTGACCTGACTTTGATGTATAACCAAATCAGACAAGGAAAGATTACGCAGGAAATCGCTGAAATTTCTGCTGGACGCGCAGCATTGGAATAGTAGGTTTGAAAAAAGCCTCCGACAATGATATGTCGAAGGCGAGGGATGAATTGAAAACATGGTTTAGCGTTTGCGAGTTTTTTCAAAAATCAGGATAAGGAATCCAACAATCATTGCCATCACAATGCCGATTAGTATTAGGAGGATGGTTGTGTCTGTCGGATCAAGTTTGTTTCCGTGTGGATGAGCATGAAATTTTTCACTCATGTGCGCAATGGCAGGTGTGACAGTTAAAAGAACGATGGACAATAGTTGCAATAACTTTTTCATAATAACACTCCTTGTTGTTGAGATATGAAATTGTTGCTCAAACTATAACAAAATAAAGTGCTAAAGTCAAAGATGCCATTCAGAATTTCAGTTAGCAGACTGTCCGCCTTGGGTGGAAAAGTCATAGCTGAAATTTTGATAGTACTTTTGAAAAAATAAGAAAAGAAAACGCCCACTCCAATGATTTGGAATGGGACGCTTGAAAAGATGACAGAAAATGTTGGTAGCTATCTTATTTTCAACATCTTTTTGAGTAGTAAGTGAAATTCATTTTTCGCAATCGATCTTCCATTGAAGACCAACATAGCAGTTGCCATAATAGGCTTTTCTGCCGATGACTGAAACATGTTACTTTTGACTATTTCAATTTTTTCAATTGTGAATAGTCTCGTATCCGAATTATCGGCTATTTTTAGCGACTTATCCTCAAGGTCTGCAAGTTCCTTAAGGGTTAGTAATACAGGAATTTCTATGTTTTGGGTAATTTCCATGACTTCCTCCATGCGTAGCTCGCCAGCAGATGTGTTGCGTTGCATAGGTATCAACCTTATAGTATACACCTAAATCATAAAAAAGTCAAGTATTTTGAATCCTAATTCCTGTTTTATAGTCAAAGGAAGCCAAATTGTGCAAATTAAAATATTAGCGAATTCACGAATTAACGAATTTTAAATTCAATGCGTTAATCCGTTAATGCGTTAATGAATAATAAGTAATTAAATAGAGGTTAATTGTTGTAATTAAAAAATATTATGAAAAACATTGGTAAGATAATCCAAATTATTGGGCCTGTGGTGGATGTGGAATTCGAAAATGGATTGCCAGAGATTTATAATGCACTTGAAATTAATTTGAGCAACGAAGGAGTCTCCTCATCGGCGACCAAGAGTCGTTTGGTTTTGGAGGTGCATCAGCATACTGGCGGCGGAAAAGTTCGTGCAGTTGCCATGAGTTCAACTGATGGACTTCGTCGCGGAATGGAAGTTATCGATACAGGCGCTCCAATTTCTGTGCCAGTCGGAACGGAAACTTTGGGACGTATGTTTAATTTGCTCGGAGAGCCGATCGATGGAAAGCCTCCAGTGGAAGTAAAATTGCATGACCCAATTCATCGCAGCGCACCGAAATTTAATGAGCAATCAACGGAAGCTGAAATTTTTGAAACTGGAATTAAAGTTATCGATCTTATTTGTCCATTTATTAAGGGAGGAAAGGTGGGACTTTTTGGTGGAGCTGGAGTGGGAAAGACAGTAGTGATTCAAGAACTTATTCGCAACATTGCACAAGAACACGGAGGATTTTCAGTATTTGCTGGGGTGGGAGAACGAACTCGCGAAGGAAATGACCTTTATCATGAAATGAAGGAGTCTGGAGTTTTGGACAAAACAACTTTGGTGTTCGGACAAATGAATGAGCCGCCAGGGGCAAGGCAACGCGTGGCTCTTTCAGCACTGACTATGGCAGAGCATTTTCGCGACCGTGAAAAGAAAGACGTACTTTTGTTTGTGGACAATATTTTCCGTTTCACTCAAGCTGGATCTGAAGTGTCTGCACTCCTCGGACGAATTCCATCAGCGGTGGGATATCAACCAACATTGGCTGAAGAAATGGGTAAGCTTCAGGAAAGAATCACCTCAACCAAAGATGGTTCAATCACATCTGTGCAAGCAGTATATGTGCCGGCTGACGACCTCACTGATCCAGCGCCTGCGACAACTTTTGGACATTTGGATTCAACTGTGGTTTTATCTCGTCCGCTTTCTGAACTTGGAATTTATCCTGCGGTTGATCCGTTGGATTCAAGTTCAACAATTCTCGACCCTAATATTGTGGGACAAGAACATTATGACGTGGCGCGAAATGTGCAACGTGTGCTGCAAAAATATAAGGATTTGCAAGACATTATTGCAATTTTGGGCATGGAAGAACTTTCAGACGAGGACAAAATCTTGGTAACGCGTGCTCGCAAAATTCAAAAATATCTTTCTCAACCATTTTTCGTGGCTGAACAATTCACTGGAGCTCCGGGAAAATATGTGAAACTTTCTGACACAATCCGTGGATTCAAAATGCTCTTAGATGGTGAACTTGATGATATTGCTGAACAAGATTTTTATATGAAAGGAAGTATTGATGAAATATTGAAGAAATAATTACCACAATAACCAATAATCAAAATACAAATTCCAAGCAAATTACAAATTTAAATATTCAAACGGGTTTTTTTGAATTTTGGTTATTGAAAATTGTTTGGTGCTTGTTTCTTGTAATTTGGTAATTATAAAATTTTATGAGTTTACGAATAAAATTCAAGATCGTTACTCCAGAAAAAACTGTGCTGGATCAAGAAATTGATTCCGCAACACTGCCAGTTCTTGATGGTCAAGTGACCATTTTGCCTGGGCATCGTTCATATATTGCAGCCTTAAAACCAGGAGAAATCCTGCTTAAAGCTGAAAATAAAGATATTTCAATGTCGACCTCGGGAGGTTTTATTGAATTCAATGACAACAATTTGGTTGTGTTGGCTGACACAGCCGAACATGCTGAAGAAATTGACTTGGCCCGCGCCGAGCAGGCACGAGTTCGCGCTGAACAGCTTAAGACTGAAAAAATTAGCATGAATGAAATGGAATATGCGAAAGTTGCAGCAGCTATTGAGAGGGAATCTTCTCGTATTCGGGTGGCCAAAAAACATCATACCAAGAGAGGAATCAATTTGAATTAATTTTTGGCATTTTAATATTTGCCAAGCTTATAAGATAGGCGTACAATACTTGGGTGTTGAAAATGAACTTTTAAACTTTTCGTGTTTTAAATATTTACAAATATTGCAGATATTTGCACAAAAATGGACTCTCTACTTTTCTTTTCTAGTCCATTTTGATCTAATAGTCAAAAGAAAAGCATATGCTCCAAAGCATATGTTTTTTGTTTTTATAATTTAATTAAAACAAAAAATATCATAAAAATAAGTGTTTAATTTTTAATATATTCTTAATTTATCTTTATAATCTTATGAAAAAAATGTTTTTGCGTTATTCCGTGGCAGTATCAGTAATTTTAGCTGTAACCCTAATTTCACTTTTTGGTAAGAACTTTTATGCGTCAATGGGACATGGAGACGAGGCAGTGACAATGACTAATTTTTTTATTATTGCGGCGTTGTTTATTTTGAGTTTTTTGGTTTTTCATGTTTCAACTTTGGTTAAATTGCCTGCTTTTGTGGTTGCTATTTTTTTGGGATTAGCTGCGAAGCCATTATTAGCGCCAATTGCAAATAGTAGTGAAATTCTGGGAATAGTTGTTGGATTGGGAGCTACGCTCATCTTGTTTTCAGGTGGACTGGAAATACCTTTTACAAATTTCAGAAAAGTTATTTGGAAAATTTTGTCAATTTCATTTGTTGGATTGTTTGTGACCGCATTTCTTTTTTCCTGGCTTGTTTGGGGATTAGCTTTATTGCTTGGAGTTAAAATTTCTATGATGGTGGCGGTTTTGCTTGGTGCTGTTCTTGCCTCAACTGATCCAGCTGCCATAATTCCAGTGTTGAAAAAATTACGTTTTCACAACAGATTGATTAAAGATATTATTATTTCAGAAAGCGCAGTTACTGATGTTAATGGAACATTGCTGACAATTGTTTTTCTAGCTATTGCTGTTTCAGGTGCTGGATTGGAAAATATTAATGAGTGGTATGCAGCAGTTTTTAGTTACAATAGTGGCATTATCCTGGCAAAACAATTATTTTTTGGAGCATTGCTTGGAGTGGCTGGATATTTTTTCTTAGAAATGCTTTTAAGGTTCAAGCATTTTCAAGGGGAGGAATCTGAAGCGGATGCCGCTTTCTTTATTGCAGTGCCAATAATTATTTTTACAGGTGCTCTTTTTGCTGGAGGCTCTGGTTATTTAGCAGCATTTGTGGCAGGATTAATTTTTCACATCACGGAACATCTCACTGAAACTGAATCATTTTTCAATAATTTGGTAGATGGATTTTTGAAGCCAATCATTTTTATTCTTTTAGGCGCCCTTGTCGATTTACCTAAATTAATTCATTATGCCCCGATTGGCATAATTGCTGCAATAGTATTCATGTTTGTTGTTAGGCCTGTCGCTGTTTTTATTTCATTGGGATTTTCTATGTATTTTGGAAAAGAAAGGTTGTCATTTCGAGATTTGCTGTTTATATCTTTCGTGAGAGAAACAGGCGCTATACCAGCTGTTTTGATGCTTACAATTGTATCCTTGGGATTGAAAGACGTTAATGGATTGGTGGAAATAGGAATGTGGACTATTTTGCTTACTCTCATCGTTGAGCCATTATTAACACCAATAGTTGCTAAGAAACTTGGCGTGGCAGAAATAATGAAGGATAAAAAAGGTGTAGAATTAAGCGATTTGTCCTCTGTGATATTGGTCACCAGAGGGGAATCATTTATTCAGAGACTTCCATTTGTGGTGGAGTGGGCTAAGCGCCATAATATTGAAAAGGTTGTGGTGATGCTTTGCTTGGAAAATAAATTTACCGAAGAACTTGAAATTCAAATAGCAAATAAGGCAGAAAAAGTGTTTAAAGATATAATTAAAGTGAAGAAAAAAGAAGGAAAATTGTTTAAGATGCGTTTTAAGTTTGTTAGTAGAAGAGGAATATTGGATCAGAATATTGAGGAAATTGCAAAAACTGATAATAGAGTAAGCGTTATATTCGTAGGTAAGAAAATGTTAGACTATAGGCTTAATGGCATTAAGCAGTTAAGTATCCCGCTTTATTTTATGGAATAATATTTCACTGTAAAATTATGGATGTTCAAAAGAGCGTAGCTTTATTGCTTTGCTCTTTTTTATTTTTTAGAAAAATATGGTATAATTTTATTAAATAATAAATTCTTTAAAAAATTCTAGCTATATATTTGTAAATGCAAATTTAGCAAGAATAAAAATAAAACAAAAATGGAGATAAAAAAAATATGCATGCATCGTTTTTGTGCAGGAGGTAAAAAGAAAAAAATAATAGTCAGCATTTTCTTGATTGCAATTATCGCTTTTGCTGGCGCATTGGCTTTAGTGGCTCATCGCAAATTAGAAAAAAATAATGTTCAAAATTTAAGCAGGCAAGATAGAATAATAGAGGGCAGAAAAGGATTGCGCGCAGGAAATATCGATAATTACGATCAATTTGTGGTTCCATTTGATGCTTCACAAAAAGGTGAAATTGCGATTATTGTGAATGGTTTTGATTTGGCCAAGCAAAATATTGATAAGATTTCTAAAAATGAGGGTGGCCGTATATATGCGACTGCTATATCATATCTATCTGATAATAATCAAAACGGTTCAATTACCGTGCAAGTTCCTGCTGACAAATTTGATGAAACTTTTTCTCAACTGAAGAAAGTTGGAACTAGTGTTGTTCAGGAATCTACGCAGCAACTTTCAAACACAAATGAATATCCAATAATTATGAGGCCGATGTCTTCGGGTGTTGATGGGCAGAAAACTGATTCATCGATGGTGACAAATTCTCGAGAGATAACTGCAAATTCTTCTATTGATCAAGTAGTTCCAGCGATTTATCCTGCTCCAATGCCTATAAATATTCCTAGTTTCAAGCAGGATAAAGCTTATATTAGAGTAGTTTTTATGGATTATGGAAAAAATGAGGGACAAAGTGCCATGAATTCTAAAAACATGTTTGTCTCTAGTTTTGAAGGTCAAAATATGCGAAATAATTTTATGGTAGTTTTAATTATAAAGCTTATTTTGCTAGTAGTTCTTTTGGGGATTTTAATCTTTATTTTCAAAAGATTGTTTTCACGTATTGCTGTTAGTCGAAAAAAAGCTATACATCATCACAGTGAAATGAAAGCTACAAAAAAATCAGTTGTGCATATCGTGAGACAAGCATCGAGAAATGGAAATAGAATTGTGAAAATAAAAAGATAGAAAGTATTAGTACATGCAAAAAAAGAAAGCTCGCGCAATTGCGCGAGCTTTCTGTTGTTGGATGTTTTTTTTATTTGTATTTAAGAAATGCAAATTTTGACAAAGTGTTAATATTGGGCATTATTGCAAGATCTTGATAATACTGCGTGGTTTTTGGATTCAGTGTGTTCATTGCTCTTTCAAGCGCTTCTAGAGACACGTTCTTACTAACTTCATGAATAAATTTGGCCATAGTAAGTCTCCTTTTGTAAAATAACATATATGGTAGTTTATTCATCGTTTATCCTTATGGCAAAGCAAAAATCATCACCTTGCAAGATGATGATTTTCATGTGCCCAAGAAGAGACTCGAACTCTTATGGCTTGCGCCACACGATTTTGAGTCGTGCGTGTATACCAATTCCACCACTTGGGCATTTATTCAACTTCATTCAGTTTATCTATTTGAAAGGTCTTTGTCAATGTGCTACAATATTCACAAGGGCAATAATCAAAAATCAAGACACAAAATACAAATAAATATCAAAACTCAATAATCAATAATTCAAACTTTCTGAAATTTCATTTTTTGGATATTGAAAATTGTTTGGTGTTTGTTTTTTGTAATTTGGTAATTCTATAGTTTATGGCTAAAATTATTTCACTGATAAATCAAAAAGGAGGGGTTGGAAAAACAACCACGGCTATCAACATTGCAACTTACATGTCTTCTATGGGCAAGTCGGTGCTCTTGGTGGATCTTGATCCACAGGGCAATGCTTCTTCCGGGCTTGGCGTGGATATTCGTAACTTGGAAAAGGGATTGTATAGCACCTTGGTGGGCGGAGAGCATCCCCGTGACGTTATCATCAGAGCAGAGGGTTCAGGGCATGACCTGCTTCCATCTTCTCAAGACTTGGCTGGCGCAGGAGTAGAGATGGTACATTTTGACAATCGCGAATTTAAATTGTATGACGTTTTGAGGCAAATTCGCACAGATTATGATTATATCATTATCGACAGTCCACCGAGTCTAGGCCTGCTTACTATTAATGGTTTGGTGGCAAGTGATGCGGTGCTTATTCCTGTTCAGACTGAATATTATGCGCTGGAAGGTCTTAGTCAACTGTTGTCGACAATTGAGTTGGTGCAAAAACATTTGCAACCAAATTTAAAAATTATGGGGGCAGTTCTTACGATGTATGATCGCAGGAATCGCTTGGCTCGTCAGGTGGTTAAAGAAATGCGCACTCATTTTCCAGGGCATGTTTTTGAAAGTGTAATTCCACGCAGTGTTAGATTGGCAGAAGCACCAAGTTATGGTAAATCAATTTTGAATTTCGATAGTCTTTCTAAGGGAGCAAGATCATATAAAAATCTTGTAAAAGAAATGATTGAGCGAGATGACGAGGAAAGAAGGCAAAAAATATAGCATAATAAAAAGTTTATCAAGTTTTAAAGTTTATCAAGTTCGTCAAGTTTCTAGAAAATTGAATTTTTTTATAAACTTTTCACTTTATGAGCTTGCAACTATTACCTTATGAGCCAACAATTCGGACTTGGAAGAGGACTTTCGTCACTTATTCCAAACAAGCAACCAGAAACAGAATCAAAGCAAGCAGTGGATGATTTTTCTCGTCGCACTGTTAGTGATGATTCTATTCGCGGAGATAAATATGTGATCGAAATTGATATTGCTCAAATTGTCCCAAATCCACATCAACCAAGACATCAATTTGATGATGAAAAATTGGACAATCTGGCTCAATCAATAAAGATGCATGGCATTATTCAGCCTTTGATTGTCACTAAAAATGGAAATCAATACGAGCTTATTGCTGGAGAACGACGTTTTCAGGCGTCCAAAAGATTGGGCCTTAAAAAAGTTCCAGTAATTATACGTGACGCTAGTGAGTTAGAGAAATTGGAACTAGCAATTATTGAAAATATTCAGCGTCATGACTTGAATGCGATTGAAGAGGGAAAAGCTTATCACAAACTTGCAGAAGAATTTCAAATGAGTCAGGAGGAAGTTGCAGTAAAAATGGGGAAATCGAGGAGTTTAGTGGCTAACAAGATTCGTCTTTTGAGCTTGCCAATTGAAATTCAAAAAGGATTGATTGAGGGAAAAATTACAGAAGGACATGCTAAAGCTATTTTATCACTCGATAATCCCGAAAAACAACGCGCATTATATGAATTGATTTTAAAAAGCAATTTGACTGTTCGGCAGGTTGAGGAAAAAGCCAAGGAAGTTTCAGTGAAATCATACAATAGAAGTAAAAATATTGATCCAGAAATAAAAAGATTGGAAGAAGAATTGGTTGGCAGACTTGGCACAAAAGTTCGCGTGAACAAATCTGGCGATGGTGGCAAGATCGTGATTGAATATTATTCACAAGAAGACCTGGATTCTTTGATTGAAAAATTTTCACACACAAATTAAAATATATCTTCAAAGAAAAAAAGTCAGCATCAAGCTGACTTTTTTTGTTTGAAGATTTTGTTACGTAACATATTACGTAACAAAACTATTTTATAGGAGCATCTTTTCTCAATTCTCGTCTGATGTGTGATTTAGCCACGGAAGTTTTGACAAACTTTAGCCAATCAGCATTGGGACTTTTGCGTGCTTTGTCCGTGATTATTTCTAGTACCTCACCATTTCTGATGCGATAATCAAGAGGTACCATTTTGTTGTTAACTTTGGCACCCGTAGCATGATTGCCAATTTCTCCATGAATTGCATAGGCAAAATCAATCGGAGTGGCATCTTCTGGCAAGTCGATGATGTCTCCTTGTGGAGTGAAGGCAAAAATATGATTTTTGAAAAAATCAATATGTAATCCTTGTATAAACTCTTCATCATCTCTGCCGATTTCATTTTGCCATTCTCGCAGTTGTTTTACCCATTCAATTTCTTTGGCTGGGACACCTTTTTTCTTTTTAAAGAGAAAATCCTTCCATCCTTTCTTTTTCTTTTCATTATAAATCCAGTGAGCAGCAATTCCGAATTCTGCTTCAGAATGCATTTTTTGAGTGCGAACCTGAACTTCAATAATTTTTCCATCTGGTCCAAAAACAGTAGTGTGTATTGATTGATATCCATTAGGCTTGGGAAGTGAGATATAGTCTTTAATTCTTCCAATCATGGGACGATATTTTTTGTGCACAATCCCAAGTGTTTCATAGCAATCTGCAACTTCTTGCACAATAATGCGCACTGCTGCCAAATCATAAACACGATTGATGTCCATGTCATGTTTCTGCATTTTTTGGAAAAGACTATAAAGGCTTTTTGCTCGACCATCAATTTCAATAATGGCAACGCCTTCTTTTTTCATTTCAATTTCAATTTCCTTGATTGCTTGCAGGACATATTTTTCTTTTTCTTTGTAATGTTTCTCTTCTAATTTTCTAACCAGTTCGTATTTCTCATTGTCTAGATATTTGAAAGACAAATCTTGCAATTGAGATTTTATCTCTCCCATTCCAAGTCTGTTGGCAATTGGAGCAAAAACTTCCATGGTCTCTCTCGCAATGCGCAATTGTTTGTCTTTTGGGTTATATTCCAGTGTTTGCATGTTGTGCAAACGATCAGCTAATTTAATGATGATAACCCTGATGTCGCTAGCCATGGCTAAGATCATTTTGCGCAGGTTTTCCAGAAAATATTCTTCATGTGAGCCACGAAGTTTTATTTTTCCAAGTTTAGTGACACCATCAACCATGCCAGCAATTTCACTTCCAAATTTTTTCTCAACGTCTTGTAGAGTGAAATTAGTGTCCTCTGGAACATCATGCATAAGACCAGCCGCGATAGTTTTTCCGCCCATCCCAATTCCTGCTAAAATCTTTGCCACAGCAAAAGGATGCTGGATGTAATCCTCACCAGAGCGCCTCTTTTGCCCTTTGTGAGCCTCCAATGCAAAATAGTAAGCCTCTGATATTACTTTCTTGCGAATCTCTGATGGTGGGTTTCTTAGGGCGCCAAAAATTTCTTCAAGTGTTATATTTGTCATATATAGTTATACGTCTAGAAAGTTTTATTATTACTTTTAGTATAAAGTAAAACTAAGCATATGGCTATAAAGAGTTTAAATTAATAATTTTATGTTATAATTTGGTCAATTGATATATGAATAATTTTAATTGATAAATATTAATAAACTTATGAATATTGGACCATTTGAAATAATGTTAATCGCTTCAACATTATTAGAATTAAACCCTCTCCTGCAAGCTTTGAAAATTATTAAACTCAAAGAAGCCAGGGATGTTTCTCTATGGACTTATATTATGATTTTAATTATTGGAACCATGTGGTTATTTTATGGTATTCAAATGAAAAGCCTACCACTGATTATTGGAAATGCAATAAAGTTATTTGCAAGTCTGATTGTTATAATTGTTTATTTTTTATATAAAAAAAATAAATTAAACATTTCATGATTATAGACAGGGTGAAAAAATAAAAAAATCAGCACATGGAGTGCTGATTTTTTTTGATATTTTCTGCAGAAGTTGATTGTATTTATTCTGAATCTTTTGAAAATCCACAATCCTTATTGGGACATTTAACTTTGCCTTTGGCTGCAAAAGCTAGTGGCTGGGCGCACATCGGGCACATTTCACCGGTTGGTTTGTTCCACATCACGAAGTCGCAAGCTGGATATTTATTGCAACCATAAAACATTTTTCCTTTCTTGGATTTTCTTTCGATGATATCTCCAACTTTACACTTGGGACATTTCACGCCACTTTTCTTTTCGATGTTCATGATGTTTTTGCATTCAGGATATCCGCTGCATCCCAAAAATGCTCCAAAGCGTCCACGTTTCACAGTCATTGGTTTTCCGCATTTATCGCAAACAATGCCAGAATTTTCCTCCTCTTCTTTCTTTTCACTTTCAGTTTTTTCAGTATATTTGCAAGTTGGATAATTTTGACAAGCGATAAATTTTCCAAAACGTCCGAATTTCATAATGAGTTCTCCGCCACAAGTTGGACATGGACGACCAAGTTTTTCCACTAAATCATCTTTATTGACTGATTCAGTCTTTTCCTCTAAAAGCTTATGAAAAGGTTCATAAAAGGCGCGAATCATTGGAACCCACTCTTTGTGTCCTTCAGCAATTTCATCAAAAGATTTTTCAATGTTAGCAGTGAAGTTGATATCAACAATTTCTGGAAAATGCTCGACGAGCAAATCGTTCACAGGAAATCCAATTTCAAGTGGAAACAATCTCTTGTCTTCATTTTTATCAATATATTTTCTTTCAATAATGGTTGAAATTGTTGGTGCATACGTTGAAGGTCGTCCAATTTCATGTTCTTCCAATGCCTTTACCAAGGTTGCTTCATTATATCTTGGTGGAGCTGAAGTGAATTTCTGTAATGAAGAAACATCAATAGCAGCGAGAATGTCATCCTTGGCAAGTTCAGGCAAAAACGATTCAGCTTGAGCAGCCCTGTTTGCATACACTTTCAAAAATCCATCGAAAATTACAGTTGAGCCTGTGGCGCGAAGCAGGAATTTATTGGTTTTTCCTTGCGCTGAAATATCAGCTTTCACGGAATTCAATTTTGAACTTTGCATTTGACAAGCAATCATGCGATTCCAAATCAGACGATATAGTTTGTATTGATTTGGTTCTAGTATTGGCATTAATTCATCTGGAGTTTTTTCTGGATCAGTTGGACGAATTGCCTCATGAGCTTCTTGCGCTCCCTTGGATTTATTTTTAAAATAGCGTGGACTTTCTAGAGCATATTCCTTGCCAAATTCTTTTTCAATAACTTTGCGCGCACTCATCAATGATTCAAGCGAGAGATTCAAACTATCGGTTCTCATGTAAGTTATGTAACCTTCTTCGTATAGTTTTTGAGCAATCATCATGGTCTGTTTAGCAGAAAAACCAAAAGTGCTAATAGCTCCTTGTTGCAAGGTTGAAGTGGTAAATGGTGCGGAAGGATTTCTAAGAGTTTCCTTTTTTTCTACGGACAATACTTTGTATTTAGCATCTTTAAGTTCATCAGTGATTTCTTTGGCAGAATCTTTGTTTGCAATGATACTTTTTTTGGTTTTATAATCTCCAGTAAAAAGTTTCAGGGTGATTGTTTGCTCAATTTTATCGTCATTTTTTTCTAGCAAATTTGCTTCAAATTCATCAGTGGTTTTTTCTTTTTTTAGTTTAGCTGAAATTGTCCAAAATTCTTCAGCTTCAAATTTTTGAATTTCTCTTTCACGTTCAACGATAAAGCGAAGTGCCACAGATTGCACGCGTCCAGCGGAAAGTCCACGTCTGATTTTCTTCCAGAGAAACGGAGAAAGTTCATATCCAACCAAGCGGTCTAGCACGCGACGCGCTTGTTGAGCATTAACCAAATTGATATCAATAGTGCGTGGATTTTTGAGCGCTTTTTCAATCGCAGTCTTGGTGATTTCGTGAAAAGCGATGCGAGAATATGGCTTTTTATTCTTTTTTTCTAATCCTAATGCTTCAACAAGATGCCATGAAATAGCCTCTCCTTCGCGGTCTTCATCGGAAGCAAGAATAACCTCATCAGCCTTTTTAGCAAGTTTTAAGAGTTCTGCTACTTTAATTCTGGCTTTGTCTGGAATTTCGTATGTTGGAGCAAAATCATGCTCCATATCAATTCCCATGCCACTTTTTGGCAGGTCGCGCACATGTCCAAAAGAAGATTTCACGGTATAATCCTTGCTTAAGAATTTTGTAATAGTCTTGGCTTTAGTAGGGGACTCTACGATAATTAATTTCATTGTGCTATATGATTATGTATTAATTTGTGACTTTTGAAATTACTAAAAAACATTTCTTAGTAATTTTAACAAGACCTATAATTTGATATAATTTTGTCCTCCGACGTTCTTGATAGCGCCTTTTATTTCTAGCATCGCTAATATAGAGGAAATGGTTGATGTCTCAAGTTTAGTCAGTTTAGCTATTCTGTCAATGTGTAGACTTTCGTGTGAGAGAATTTTATGAACAGCTTCTTCATCTTTAGTAAGATTTAAAATTATTGATTTGGCAGGATTTTCGAGGGCATTTTCAAGTCTCAATTCTGTTAAAATATCTTGAATATTGGTTGTTAATTTTGCTCCAGCTTTGATGAGCAGGTGCGTGCCAGTGGATTGTGGTGAAAAGATTGATCCGGGAACGGCAAAAACTTCTCTATTATAGTCAAGAGCTAAGTTGGCTGTAATTAGGCTGCCGCTTTTTTCTGCCGCTTCAATTACAATTGTTCCAAGGCTCATGCCAGCCATAATGCGATTACGAGCAGGGAAAGTTCCAGTGCTGGCGCTGGTTTTGATGGGGAACTCACTTATTAATAAGCCACCATTGTTGAGAATCTCTTGCGAAAGCTGGAAATTGCTGCGTGGTGCGATGCTTTCTTCATCTAGGCTGTTTCCAAGGACGGCTATCGTCCTCCCTTTAGCTGAAAGTGCTCCGAGGTGTGCTTCCGCATCAATTCCAAAAGCTAAACCACTGACCACACAAATGTCATTATTAGCCAAATCTCTAGCGAACCCTCTGGCTACTCTCTTGCCATATTCCGTCAATTTTCTCGAGCCGACAATGGCCACCAATGGAAGGTCTAAACATGACAAATCTCCTTTCATATAGATAAGATAAGGATTGTCGGGAATTTGTTTTAAAAGGACGGGGTAATGTGGGTCAGTAAGGGGAATTGCTAAAACATTCTCTTTTTCTAGTTTTAACCATTCTTTTTCTATATCAATAAGCGGCCGAGCGCTTATAATTTTTTGAGAGAGTGAGTCGCCGATGCCGGAAGCTATGAGCTGGGATTGATTAGCTTGCCATATCTGCTCGCCATTTTCAAAAAATTTTATCAAAAGCTTCATTTTCTTTGTTCCAAGGCCTGGAATAGTGTTTAGCGCGTTGAGATATTTCATCGAAATCAATTTTTATTTTATAAATATATCAAGTATACTTGTTATTTTTGACGTTGACAAATTGCAAAAAAAGGAGTATAATAGAGCTATAGGGTAGTAACTTTAAAAGGAGGTGAGAATCATGTCAGAAATGAATATTCTCTTCGTTATTGTTGGTTTTATTCTGGTGCTCTGTTCAGCTGTGGATATTTTCACAGCAAAAATCAGAGGAAAAAGTGTCTCTGAATCAGTGGATCGTAGAAGTTATCCACTCCAAAAAATCCTCAAAGGGAGAAGAGGAAATGACATTGCAAATGCCTAGAAACTGAAAGCGCCCTTTCGAAAAATCGAAATAGGCGCTTTTCTTTGCCTTTTTTATTTATAAGATATCTCTTGAGCCTATAAGTTCACATACATTTTTCTTTTTAGCAAAGATTTTTAATGATTTCTTCAGCGAGATTCTTAACGATTTCTAGTTCTTCAGTTTCGAATTTTTGCAGCACAAAATCACTGCCGGACATTTGACGCTCAAGTTTTTTTGCTGCGCCTTCGATGCCAATACGAATGCGTTTTATTTTTTGTGTGCCAAGTGTGTCGAAAATGCTTTGCACTCCATTGTGCCCAGCAGCTTGCGAATCTTCAGAAATCTTAATAGCACCAAGTTCAATATCAAGGTCATCATGAATGATGGTAATATTTTCAATTTCAATTTTATAAAAATTTGCAATAGCGGCAGCGCTTTGTCCAGAAAGATTCATGAATGTTTGAGGTTTGGCTAAAATTGTTTTTTCGCCACGGATACTATTTTCAGAGATTTCAGCTTTGAATTTTTCGTTTGGTTTGAATTCTGGAAAACCTAAACTTTTTTGAATTTCATCTAATATTATAAAGCCCGCATTGTGGCGAGTATCTTCATATTGCTTAGTTGGATTTCCGAGTCCTATTATTAGTTTCATGTGTCATGGAGCATAGATCATGGAGCATGGAGCATAAAACAAGGGAATAAATTTATTGTTCTATGGTGTATGTTCTATGTTCTATGAAAATTATAATTTTATAGGGTCAGTTGATTATCGTCTGCGCTCTGCAAGTCTTGCATTGTGTCTTCTTCATATTTATAAATATCAACCAAGTCGCTGCCTAGTTTTATTATGATGTCACTAGCTGATTCAGAGGTCGGTGTTTCAATATTTTCAGGTGTGCCTTCATCAGTTTTTTTCAAAGCAATACGGGCAGGCAGTTTTTTGATGAGTTCATCTAGGGTGAATATTTTTGAAGTATTTGAATTTGCAATTATGATAGTTTCACTTATTGTCTGTTGAGATTTTTCGCTATTAACGATGGTCACTTTTTTCATGCCAAATTTTTCATTGAGAAGTTTTTTTATTTTATTGGCAAGTGGAGAATTTCCACTTTGGTTGATTATTTCGATGCTGGCATCTTCTTGTTGTATTGATTCTTGACGCCTTTTCATTTCAGCTTGGTCAAAGATGTTTATGGCGAGATCCTGTATTTCACTATAATTGCCAATGCGTGGAACTAAGATGAAAGCTCGAACATCACCAACCATTACATGTGAAACCTTGAGCAAGCTGTCAGCTTTCCAAGCATCAACAACCACATTGGTGATGTTTTGCGTATCGACGTGTTTGCTCAAACTGATAAATTGTTCAATATCGTCAAAGGACATATCCGTCTTTATGTTATTTCCAAGTGTATCAAGAACTTTGCTAATTGCAAAAACATTGAACAATGTTTGCATTGAAAACATTCTGCTTTTCACTGCTTGAATGACTTGTTGTTGGCGTTTGGCTCTGCCAAAATCTCCTTCAGGATCATCATGTCTCTCACGCACATATTTGAGTGCAACATCACCACCAAGCAAATAAGTTCCCTTTTTTAATGCAAAAAGCTCATAGCTATAATTTGGTCCGGGATATGTTGCATCATAAATATCACGCTCGACTGTGATGTTGATGCCGTTGATGTTGTCAATAATTTTTGAAAAAGCATCAAAATTAACAGCCATGTAATAATTTATCGTAAGGCCGGTTATTTTTTCTACGGCTTGTTTGGTCAAATCAACACCTTTATTTTGGGCAATTCCAATTTTATATAAGCTGTTTAATTTCGTAAAAGTATTGGTCTCACCAATGGGAACATAAAAATCTCTGGGAAGTGAAAGTAGTGCAACCTTTTGATTTTTGGTGTCAATACTCATGACCATGACGGTGTCAGTCAAATTACCGCCAGGCTTATTTTCTCCAGCTGCACCCAATAGTAAAATGTTGACGCGTCCTTCGCTTTCTCCGCGCAAAAAGTGCTTATTGGCAGAAGGAATAATCGGAGCAAGAATAGTTTTAACATCTTGGGATAAGGTCGTTTGCTTCTCGGAGACATTCATTTTTTTGGTAGTGGCGTATGTTTTCCAAAGAAAGAAGAATAATAATGAGACGATAGAAATAGTGACAATTAAAAAGAGTATCCATAATGACTTGCGTATCCATCGCCACTTTTGAAATTTTTTTTCAATTTTTTCTTCTGAAATTGTTTCTTCCTTGGGAATGTAAAGTTCTTCCTTTTTTTGAAAATAAGGGATAGGTTGTGATTGCTGTATGACGGGAGCTTGGATGCTCTCTGTTTTTGGAATTGTGGGCTTTCTTCTGATGCCGTCCATCCTGAAGTAGAAATTCAAAGGGGCTTTGCCCAAATGAAGTTATTGTTACTTGTTTGAATTATATTTTGATTGCTATTTCTAATTGAAAATACCAAGGCCTTGGTTTATTGCTTTGGATTCTCACTGCTGGATACATTTATTTTTTTTGAACTTTTTATTAATCACTACTGCTTAATAGTACCTCAAATTGAGCAAAAATGTCAAAAAATACCTATTTTAAAGTAAAAAATAGCCATAAGCAAACCCTTGCGCTTGTCTTAAAAGCATGGTATTATTGGTGTGTTTAAACAAAAAAAATCAGATAAAATGTGTCCGGCAATCAGAATTCAAAATATAGTAAAAAGTTATTTTGTAACTTGATTATCGAAATAAAATTAAAAAATACAAAATTAATTGGAATTTTTTTGAGCAAAGCTCATTTGAATTTCTGCTGTCAGATATGACGAATCCAAATAGCAATACGCTTGAGGTAGATGAGGAGGTTTATTATGGTGTGGGGACTTTTCTTTGGGAGGTGATCAAAGTTTTTCTTTGGGCGATGATTATTATCATTCCAATTAGGGTTTTTCTCTTTCAGCCATTTTTTGTACAAGGATCGAGCATGGAACCGAACTTTAAGGATAGTGATTATCTTATCGTGAATGAGTTTGGTTATAAGATTACAAATGTTTTGGATGATTTTGGATTTCCGCATGTCTTCACCGTTGGGACATTTCGAGAATTTAGCAGAGGTGATGTTGTTGTTTTTCGTTATCCACGTGACCCTAGTCAATTTTTCATTAAACGCGTGATTGGCGTTCCGGGTGAAAAAGTTAAAATTGAAGGAAACAAGATTACTATTTTTAATGATAAAAATCCTGAAGGAATGGTGCTAGATGAAAGTTCCTATTTGGCATCTACCGTGATTACCAATGGCGCAGTGACGACAGAACTTAAAAATGATGATTATTTTGTATTGGGGGACAATCGTCAGTTTTCACATGATTCGCGAGCTTGGGGTGTATTGCCAAAAAGTGATGTTATTGGAAAAGTGTTGATTCGCGCATGGCCTTTCTCTAAAGCAGAGATATTGTAACTACTAAAAAGTAATTATATGACCCAAGCAAAAGTTAAAATTTTAAGCAAGCAAGTTGTAAAAAAAATGGATAAAAAATCTGAAATCTCAAAGTCTGCAAAAGATGCGATTGTTTCCAAGAAAAATGTGAAACTTGCTGGCAAAAAAAGTCCTAGTAAAGTTAAGGCTCAAGTAGAAGAGGAAATTATGTTGCAACCACCTCGTGGAATGCGCGATCTGCTTCCTGGCGATCAGCCATATTGGAGTCAGCTTAGGCGCGTACTTGCTCGTATTTCCTTGGAATATGGTTTTGGACGTATCGACACTCCAACTGTTGAATATTCTAATTTGTTTATTCGTTCAATTGGAAAGGGTACTGACATTGTTGATAAAGAAATGTATGCTTTTACTACTAAAGGTGGTGACAGAGTTGCTCTGCGCCCAGAGCTTACGGCAGGATTGGGACGCGCTTATATCCAGCATGGAATGAATGTGCTTTCAAAACCAGTGAAGCTTTTTTCAACGGGACCAGTTTATCGCTATGATCGTCCACAAGAAGGACGTTATCGTGAACATTTTCAAGCTAACTTCGATGCTTTTGGAGAACAAGATCCAATTTTGGATGCACAGCTAATTCAATTAGCACATCGAGTAGTAACAAGTATTGGAATTAAAAACATTCAATTTCAAGTTAATTCGATTGGTTGTCCAAAATGTCGCAAGGAATATCAAAATCTTTTGGTTGCTTATTTTGATTCAAAAAAACAAAAACTTTGCCTTAACTGCAAAAAAAGATTAGAAACAAATCCTCTTCGTATTTTGGATTGTAAGGAGGATAAGTGTATTCAAGTTTCTGCTCTTGCTCCACAGTCAGTCGATCATCTTTGTATAGAGTGTCGCGTCCATTTCAAGAGTTTGTTGGAATATTTAGACGAACTTGATTTGCCATACATCATCAATCCTAGTCTTGTGCGAGGACTTAGTTATTATACAAAAACAGTTTTTGAGATTTGGTCTGGAGATGAAGAGGGCAAGAAACATTCACTCGGAGGTGGTGGACGCTATGACCATTTGATTGAACAGATCGGCGGTGAACATACTCCTGCTATTGGATTTGGTCTCGGTATGGACAGGCTTGTACAGGAAATGAAGCGTGTGCACGCCAAGATGTATATTGAACCAAAGCCGAGAGTTTTCTTGGCACAACTTGGTGATATGGCAAAAAAGAAAAGTCTGAATGTTTTTGCTGAACTTCAAAAAAATGGAATTTTGACCGCAGAAAGTTTTGGTCGTGGATCACTCAAATCACAACTTCGCGTCGCCGACAGGCTTGGAGTGGAAATCACTTTGATTATTGGTCAAAAGGAAGCACTTGATGAAACTGTCATTGTTAAGGATATGGTTAGTGGAACACAGGAAACAGTAAACCATGAAAGACTCATCATTGCTGTGAAAAAAATATTAAAAAGCAATGTGGTTGTTTCTCATTGTGAAGAATAGAAAGCATTAAAAAATAAAATCAAAAACAAAAATATGAACGACTGTATTTTTTGTAAGATTATAGATAAGAAGCTTGATGCAAAAATCATCTTTGAAGATAGGGATATTGTTGCATTTAATGATATCAACCCATTAGCTCCAGTGCATGTGCTTATTATTCCAACTAAACATATTGTTTCAATTAATGATGTGAGCAAGGATGATGAATCATTGCTTGGAAAAATGATAATTACCGCTAGGGACATTGCCAAGAAGTTGGATATCGCTGAAGGTGGTTATAAGTTGTTATTTCGAACTGGAAAAAATGGTGGTCAGGAAGTTGATCATATCCATCTTCATTTAATTGGTGGATCAGCACTACATGAAGAAATTAGACCGCTGGAGGTGGATTGGAAGTGAGCTTAATTCGCTCAAGTTAAAAGTTTATTAAGCTCATCAGGCAGAATGCATTTTGAATTTACCTTGCAATTTGAAACTTTATGAGCCTTATAAGCTTGTGGCAAAGCCGCGTTTGACTTATTTGGGAATATCTGTATAATATGGTAGGTTATAGATAAACAAATTATAAACTAGATTAGGAGGTTTTTCACATGATTGGAGTACAAAAGAAGGATAAAGAAACTACAGAAAGCTTAATGCGACGATTTTCTCGTAAAATTCAGCAAAGTGGCGTGTTAGTTCGTGCTCGTCGAACAAGATTTAAGAACGACGAAAAAAGCAAAACCGAAAAACGTACAGAAGCTTTATATAAAGTTAAGATTCGCAAAGAAATTGATAAGCTTAAAAAGCTTGGAAAATTTGATGACGAAGCACTGAAAAACATTAAACGAAAAATGTAATAGTGCGACATGATGCAGTTGATGCCTAGCGTATCAACTGCAAATTTGTTTTCATTTTTACTTGCTAATAAATTTATATACAATAAGCATGGCACCATGTTTAAATGCTTATATGTTTATATGAAAATCTATGACATTTAAAGAGAAAATTAGTTCAGACCTTAAAGCTGCCATGAAAAGTGGTGATACGCTCCGTCGCGACACTTTGCGACTTATTGATAGTGCCATTAAGAATTTGGAAATTGAGAAGCAAAAACGCGAAACAGGGCTTGATGATACGGAAGTTTTGGAAGTTATTGCTCGCGCAGTCAAACAAAGGCAAGACAGTATTCGTCAGTTTGAAGAAGGGGGGAGATCAGACTTGGCTGAAAAAGAAAAAGTTGAACTTGAAATTATCATGCCATATCTTCCAGCCCAACTTTCAAAAGAGGCTATCATGGAAGTCGTAAAAGAAGTCATTTCTCAATCTGGAGCAACCAGTGCAACAGACCTAGGAAAAGTGATGGGACAAGCCATGGCCAAGATGAAAGGTGAAGCTGATGGGAATGTGGTGCGTGAGATTGCCCAAGCGTTACTCAAGTAGTTTTCAAAAAACATAGATAATTTTAAAAATCGGAGAAGTGCTCCGATTTTTTCTTGGGCGAATTTCTTGAGGAAGTGATCACTTAATGTTATGATAATGATATAGGGAGAATTTAATAATTGGAATTAATATGGAAATAAATTTGGAAATAAATAACACCACAAAAAGTCCAATTGAGGATGAATTTTTTAGAAAAGTTGTGAGAAAAACTTTTGAAGATTTGTCCTATGAATTTTTGAAAAACAACGAAATTAATGTGAGCCTTGCCTTGGTTTCTGCAGAAGAAATCAGAAAATTTAATAATGAATATCGAAAATATGACAGTGTGACTGACATTCTGTCATTTGCTGAATATGAATCGCTAGAAGAATTGAAAGCGGCTGCCAAAAATCAACAAGAATTGTTTTTGGGTGAACTAATTCTGTGTTATGATGATATTAAAGAATATACTGAAAAAGAAAATATAGATTTTGAAAAAGAATTGGCTAAAGTCGTTTCGCATGGAATTTTGCATTTGATGATTTTTGCTCATGGCGAAGAGATGTTTGCAATTCAAGAAAAAGTGTCCGATAGCTTCAAAAAATAACAATAATAAAAATATGGTGGAAGAATTAAGAAGATTTAAAAGAAGTTTGAGACACGCAATTGACGGAATTCAATACGCTGTTTCACATGAGAAAAATTTTAGAATTGAAATTTTGATTGCGGTGTTGGTTATTTTTCTAATTTTTATTTTTAAAGTTAAAAATTGGGAAGCTATTATTTTGATTTTGATGATAATGTTTGTGCTTATTTCTGAACTTACTAACACCGTTCTAGAAAGAGTTGTGGATATTTTGAAGCCAAGAATACATCCTTATGCAAGGCTCATTAAGGATCTTATGGCAGCTGTTGTTTTAATTTCCGCCATGGCGTCTATTATCGTTGGAACCATTATATTATATCCATATTTTCGAGATTTGGCCTTGCTCGTTTCATTTTATTAGGACATGCATTTAATCGTTTTGCAAGAATTTAGCATTTAATATATAATGTTAAAAAGGTGGAACATTGTTCAGATTGATAAAATATCTGATTTTTTACATTGAAAATAAGTTACAGAATACTTATTTTGGTTGTTTGTTCCGCTCATTTAGTTAAAAAATAAATATAAAAAAGTAGATAAATTTGAAAAATTGAGTGGGCAAGCCCCGTATTAATTTTTTGTCATCAAATATGGCCAGAGATAATAATTCTATAGTTGTTGGTATAGACATTGGTTCAACAAATGTGCGCACAATCATTGTTGAGCATGTTAACGGCGAGGAAAATCCTCGTGTTATTGGTATCGGCAATGTGCCTTCTTTTGGCGTCAGACGTGGAGTGATAATTGATATTGAAGATGTTATCAAAACAGTCAATGAATCTGTTGAAAAAGCTGAACATATGGCGGGTGTTCAAGTGAAAAATGCTGTTTTGAATATTGGTGGTGGAGATATTGGTTTTCAAAATTCAAAAGGTGTGATTGCTATTGGAAGAGCTGATGGAGAAGTTATTGAAGATGATATTAATAGAGTTATTTCTGAAGCACAAATAATTTCTCTGCCAATGAATAGGGAAATCGTGCATGTGCTTGCTAAAAAATATAGGCTTGATGATCAAGATAATATTAAGGATCCATTGGGAATGAAGGGCGTTCGCTTGGAAGTAGATGCACTTATTATTGAAAGTAGTAGTGTCCATGTAAAAAATATTAGCAAATGCGCCTATCAAGCAAACATTGAAATAGATGATCTTGTGCTTGAGCCACTTGCTTCAGCAAAAGCAGTGCTTAGCAAAAAACAGAAAGAATTGGGTGTCGTGCTGGTTGACATTGGTGGAGGCACAACTTCTATAGCCGTTTATGAAGAGGGAGATCTCGTGCATGCCGCTATAATTGCCGTTGGCGCAGGACACATTACTAATGACATCGCCATAGGCCTACGAACTTCGATTGATGTGGCAGAGAAAATAAAGCTTGAATATGGAAGTGCTATTGCTAAAGATACCAATAAAAAGGAAGGCATTGATCTTTCACAGATTGATTCGGGAGAGGACGGAACAGTTTCTCGTTATCACGTTGCTGAAATTATTGAAGCAAGATCGGAAGAAATTTTTTCACTTGTGCAAAAAGAATTAAAATTGATTGGAAAGGCAGGGCTTTTGCCAGCTGGAGTGGTCTTGGTTGGTGGTGGTGCCAAGATGACACATATTGGAGATTTGGCGAAAGAAGTCTTGGGACTCCCTGTGCAAATCGGGTTTCCTTTGGGGCTGGGTGGCATGCTTGATAAGGTTGATGATCCATCATTTGCTACAGTTGCTGGCTTGGTCCTATGGACAGACATTCAGGCAGGAGTAGTTATTCACGGGGACAGCTTTGGCTCAAAAGCAGCTGACATATTCAAACGTGGAACAGGGGACACCCTGCAAAAAGCTGGGGAATGGTTTAAGAAATTTTTGCCTTAATTTGCCTTATGGGATATGTTTCAATAAAGGAGAAAAAGAGTTTTGCTAAATCTTGTTTGACATAGTAACCAAGATTGTGATAAATTAAAGAACTAAGAAATATGCTGTTTTTTAGCAGAATTTTAGAAGTTTAGTGTATAATTTATTTCACTGACAAGCAGACAAAAACAAAAATAAAGGGAGCAATTTCGTGAAATTCTAATTTATATAAATTGTTTAGCGCTAAAACGCTGGCTATTGTAAAAATATGGCAGAAATAAAACCTGATATTGAAACATTTGCTCGAATTAAAGTTGTTGGTGTTGGTGGCTCTGGAAATAATGCAATCTCTCGCATGATCGACTCCAAAATTAAAGGAGTTGAATTTGTGGCGATCAACACTGATGCGCAAGCATTGCATCATTCGAAAGCTTCTGAAAAAGTTCATATTGGAAAAAATCTAACTAAAGGTCTTGGCGCCGGAATGAACCCAGAAATTGGAAGACAAGCGGCCGAAGAAAATCGCGATGAAATTCAAGATGTGCTCAAAGGCGCTGACATGGTCTTTGTTTGTGCTGGTATGGGTGGAGGAACTGGAACTGGTGCTGCGCCTGTGGTGGCTGAAACTGCCAAGGAATTGGGTGCCCTTACTGTGGCTGTTGTGACTAAGCCATTTTCTTTTGAAGGTGCTCAAAGAAGAAATCTTGGAGAAGAGGGTCTTCAAAATTTGCGAGATAGAGTGGACACTTTGATTACTATTCCAAATGACAAGTTACTTTCAATTATTGATAGAAAAACCACGCTTATAAATGCTTTTAGGATTGTGGATGATGTTCTAAGACAAGGCGTGCAAGGAATTTCTGATCTTATTACTAAACCAGGAATCGTTAATGTCGACTTTGCTGATGTTCGTGCAATCATGCAGGACTCTGGATCAGCCTTGATGGGTATTGGTATCGCTAGTGGCGAAAATAGAGCTGCAGAGGCTGCACGCGCTGCAATAAACAGCCCACTGCTGGAACTTTCAATCGATGGTGCCAAAGGCGTCCTTTTCAATATTTCAGGTTCAAGTGATCTTGGAATGTTGGAAATCAATGAAGCTGCTAACATTATCACTGAAAGCGTTGATCCAAATGCTAAAGTTATTTTTGGAGCAGTTGTTGATGATCAAGTCAAAAAAGGTGAAATTCATGTGACAGTTGTCGCTACTGGTTTTGACGCTGATCGTGTTGTTAGTGAAAATCCGATGCTTAATCGTGTTTTGGCATCTCATGAAACAATCGCCGAAAGAGAAGAGAAACATGAAAAAGAAAAAGAAGAGATTAAAGAGAATATTACTTTTCCTGTGAAGAAAATTTTTGAACCACGCATGATTATTGAAGAAAAAATTCAACCTCGTTCAATTAATCAAGCTTCCGAAACAAAACCTGAACCAGAGGATGATGAACTTGAAATCCCAGCGTTTATTAGAAGGAAGATGGAGAAATAGCTTGAGTGTAAATATATAGTTGAAATATTAAAAATACCAGTCTTAATGGCTGGTATTTTTTAAGAAAAAAAGGGTGTAAGAACTCATTTTCAATGGTATCATGCATGGATGAATGGGCATATAACGGTATCACGCAGCACGTGTCTTGTCCTGGCCCAGCTGTTGACAATGGTTGCGCTGCTAGCATTTGCACAGATGAGACATGTGACAATGGAATAACAATCGTAAATGGA
>JBBQCF010000005.1:0-39719 GCA_038318455.1 Candidatus Moraniibacteriota bacterium | reverse complement strand
CGAGCTGGCCCTTCAGATAATTGAGCGCAAAATTTCCGAAGGAGAAACAGTAAAAGTTCAGCTTAAAAACGAAAAAATAGTTTTTAGTAAATAGCTAGTTATTTCGAAAATAATATTTTTTTTAGTATTTACTTTTGACATAGTTAGTGCAAAATGCGAAAATGGACGTATAGATTGTTGTTACCTTTAAATTATTTTTTGCGCAAATTCATTTTATGTTTTTTCATTTTCAGATATTTCTCTATAGTTTAATTTTCCTGTCAGTATTAGAAACAATTGCTAGTAAATCAATCAGTTCCCAGCTTGCGAATTTTGCTGGGGGTTGGGTATGGCTTTTGATAGCGGGCTTCTTTTTTCTTTTTGTTTATTTTTATCAAATAGCAAAGCGTGTTTCCGAGCGCGCCAGCATGACGCCAATTCCGCTATTGCTTGTCGTTTCAACTTTTGGACTTTTGTATTTTGTACAATCAATCAAGCAACAGCAATTACTTATCTTGCTTAGCGTTGTCGCGTATTATTTCCTGCATATTGCGCTATATCGTTTGCGTGGATGCAAGAAAGATCAGACATCTAGAGCTGTAATCGCAGCAGGAAGCGTGGCTACGATATTCCTGTTTTATGCTACAGCGTATGGAATTTATCTCAATTTTGCTATCCCGCTTTGGATTTTGATGTTTATGTTCATGTTTGTGACAGTTTTGGTCAGTTTTCAATATTTTTGGCTTATCAATGATAACGAAAAAAATGTGCTTAATTACAGTCTAGTTTTGGGTTTTTCTATGGCTGAAATTGTTTGGGTTTTGAATTTCTGGCCTTTTGGATACTTGACAACGGGCGTTATTAGTCTTATTTTCTATTATGTGTTCTGGGACCTTGTTAGGTGCAATTTTTTTAACGCCTTATCAAAAAGACGCGTTATGCTGAATATGTTTTTCTTTGGAGCAATGGTGGCGCTGGTGCTTTCCAGTACACGTTGGATGCCTATATTATAGATATAAATAATTTTTTTAAAACCTACAATTTGTAATGAATGAAAAATCAATAAAGTTTAAAAGTCTGTTTAAAGTTGTTTTTGTCTTGGTTGTTATTTTTTTTATTGGCGGTGTTGGTGGAGTTTATGTCGAGCAGCGAATTTTGCCAATTATTCGTACAAACAAATATTTATCACGTATAGACTTTCTCAAGCATAGTGCTGAAAACGTTACAGTGATAACTAAGACAGAACAAGTAACGATCAAGGAAGATGATTCAATAAATGATATTGCATCTCAAGCATCGAATGCTGTGGTTAATATTATTTCAATCGGAGTAAAGAATGATCTTTCAGGGAGACCAATAACAAGCGCTGATCAGAGCGGAACAGGTTTTATTGTGACAAGCGATGGTGTCATCGTGACTTATCGCACCTCAATTATTGAAAAAGGTGCTAATTATAAGGTGCTTCTTTCTAATGGCGCTAGTTATGATGCAAAACAACTTGGTATTGATGAATTTTCAAACCTTGCATTTCTTAAGATTGAAGCTACGAATTTAACGGCTATTTCATTTGCTGATTCTGCCAATGTTCATCCTGGAAAAAAATTAGTAGCAATTGGAAACTCTTTCGGAGAATATCAAAATCGCTACGCTGCGGGATTGCTTAGTAATATCAATAAAACTTATAATTTGGCAGGAAAAACCGTTTCTTCGAGCGAAAAATTAGAAGGAGTTTTTGAGAGTGATTTTATAGGACAAGAGGAATATGTTGGTGGTCCACTTATTGGATATAGTGGTGATATGGTTGGGCTTGAAGGTAGTGTTGTTATTGATGGTCAAGATAAATATTTTCAAATTCCAGCCAATGTTGTGCGAAAAACTTTGGAATCAGTACTTGCGGGCGAATTTCAGAATCGACCATTTTTTGGTGCATATTACGTTTCAATCACAAGGGAATACGCTGTGGCTCACAATTTGAGCAGAGAAAAAGGTGCGATAATTTTTTCTCCATCTGGCAACCAAGGTCTTGCAATGATGTATGGATCTTCGGCTGATAAGGCTGGACTTAAAATTAATGATATTATTTTAACTGTTGGTGGCAAGGAGATTAATATCGATAATCCACTTTCTAATTTGATTAATGAATACAAAAAAGGAGATCTTGTCGAGCTTGGCATTGAAAGAGCAGGGAAGGAACTAAAAGTTTCAGTTCAGTTGTAGATTTTCAGTTATTATTTGAGTTTAAAAAAAGAATTTGAATTTTTCATAAAAAACGTCTTCGGACGTTTTTTATTTTAAGCTTGACAAAATGTGTTTTTTAGAGTATACTTATATGTTTAGTTCATGAACAATTAAATATTTTCAGACATATTGATATTGGCTAACTTGAGCCCAAAAGGCTCAATACAAACAATTTTCCCTTAAGGAGGAAAATAAGATGAAAAAACTTATCTTTGCAGTATTAGCAATGTGGTGCGTCGTATTATTGTCGGCTTGTGGTGGCGGAAGTGGTTCAAGCGCTAGCGATTCTGGAACCGTAACTGGTCCTAGCGTTGCAGCATTGGATGCAGCCAAAGCAACACTAAACGTGCAAACGGACAAAACTACTTTCAAGCCAGCAATGGTTGACGGTTATTTTGTTCATCTGTCCGACGGCACCAAGGAAGTTTTTGTTGCCAAGGAACATGTCGCTAAGATTTTTTTCAATGGCGACGGGATCGGCTGGCACTCGGCTGATCCGACCAAGGGCGCGGACCTTCATTATGATGGTTCGCTTAACCCAATATTCACAATTGCTGGGCAACCAATAACATCAGTATTTGGAAGTAATTTTAGCTTTCTGACGGATGATGGCCGGGAGTTGTCTCAAATTACAGACAGTAAATGGCTTGCCATTACCGTTGGAGTTGGAATGACAATTCAGCGCAATAGCGATGGCTTGCTCTATGGCACAGGTAGTGGAGTGGGTCCAGTTGTGATTCCACCAGTTGCGCCAGTAGCTGTAGTTCAGAAAACACTGTTAGGTGTCAACACTTTGACAGGTGAAGTTGAAATCATACCTGTTATCGTGGCTGGCAAACTTGTCAATTTGGTTAACAGTAGCCCAATTGAGCAAGTGTTGGATGTAAATGGAGTTGTCATTTCCGGCTATCGTATAGCTTGGAATGATAACGGTTCATGGTATCCAGCAAGTGGCAAAGTCGCCGCCTTGCAATTACCAAGGACAACCATTGCCAGTGCGACCAAGTCGGTTGGAACTGGTGCTGGTATGCCATACTTGGTCAGGCCGGACGGAACATTTATTCCGTTTAATACTGATCCCACCGTCTGCACGTTCACAGTCAACGGCGTGCTGACAAAAATTAATGTTGACGGACTTATGCCATATTAGCTTATAAGTCCTGAAACATTTTATCAAAGAGCATTTCGAAATTTCGAGATGCTCTTTTTCTTTTGTATTTTTCTTTGCCTAGCTGTATGATTACAATATGATCACAAATTTAGGATCATACGCAATATATGGTTTTAAACTAGCCAGCCTTGGGATGGGTGCACTTTTCTATAGCATTTTCGTATTTGGTATTTACTTTTTCGGCACGTTTCTTGCCCGAAAACAATGGCCAATCACTAAGAGCTCGCTGTCGCTCACTGTTGCCTCAAAAGTAAATACCAAATACGAAAAGTAGAGAGCTTAAAAAACGGACTTAAGAAAGCATATATATCGTATGATCACAAATCTGCAACAAGAACTGCGCACGCTCAAAAATTCCGCTAAAGCTAAAGTGCTAGCTGGGTTTTTTAAAACCGGCAAAGGCCAATATGGGGAAGGGGATAAATTTTTGGGAATTGCAGTTCCACAAATTCGCAGTGTGATTAAAAATTATCAAAGCCTTCCGTTGGTGGAAATAGAAAAAATTTTGCAAAGCGAATTTCATGAAGAACGCTTGGCAGCTGTTTTTATTTTAGTTTTTCAATTTCAAAATGGCAGTGAAAGGGTTCGCGAGAATATTTTTAATTTTTATTTAAGAAATACAGCTAAAATTAATAGCTGGGATTTGGTTGATATGAGTTCTCATCAAATCATAGGCGGATATTTGCAAGATAGACCAAAAAATATTTTATTTAAACTTGCTGAATCTGAAATGCTTTGGGAGCGTCGTATTGCCATGGTGTCAACTTTTTTTGAAATCAAGAATGGCCAAAGCGAAATCACCTTAGCAATTGCAGAAAAATTATTGTATGATAAGGAGGATTTGATGCATAAGGCTGTTGGTTGGATGCTACGCGAAGTTGGTAAAAGATGCTCCGAAAAAGAGGAGGAAGTTTTCTTGCAAAAATATGCAGTAATTATGTCACGCACGATGCTTCGCTATGCTATTGAGCGTTTTGCTGAAGACAAAAGACAATACTATTTAACAAATTCCAAAATTTAAATTACAAAACTGATTGAAAATTGTTTTTTGTGATTTTAATATTTGTTGTTGTTATTTTTAAGCTTTCAGCTGGCATTTTAGAGAGAAGGTGGAGATGATAGGAATATTAATTTTTTTAAAATAAAAAGATGCACAATAATATATTATCACTAACTATAAGTTTTTTCCTGGCAATTAATTTGCTAGCCTTTTTGATAATGCTGATAGATAAAAACAAATCAAAAAAAATTGGAAAAGAAAGAATTTCAGAGGGAATGCTATTTTTCATGGCAACCATATTTGGCAGTGTTGGGGTATATGCTGGAATGTTTGCTTTTCGTCATAAAACTCAAAAATGGTATTTTATTATTGGTATTCCAATACTAATCATTCAAAATATTTCTTTTTTATATTTGATCTATTTAAATTTCAATTAGAAATGAAAAAGCGGGTCATTCTCTTTGAGAATAATCCGCTTTTAAAAAATCTTCAGCAGTTTTTTTTATCTAACAGTAGCCAGAGGAGTGTTAGGCAATCCTTGCAGGTAACTATACTGTTATTTGGATTGAGCAATACATTTTTAATGTGCTGTTCAATTTGTAAACCTTTTTCGCTATCAAGTGCAATAACTGGTGCAGATTTTACCTCTCTTATTTCCCTGATATACAAGTCGGTTATAAGATAGCCAATTTCCCTTATTGGTCGAGGTTTAACAAAACTAGTCGATTCGCAAATTGAGCAAAGTTTTTCACCAAGCATTTTATTGATTGATAGATTTAAATCAACAAAATAATTATTGCTACCTAAATTGAAATCAACGCTAACTTCGCACACTTCCGCAGTTTTTTCAGCTTTCTCCATAAAACACCTCCTTGGTTTTTTTGTTGCTACACATTAAGATACATTTTCTGTCTCATTTAGTCAAGTCAGATGAAATTGAGGACTTTTGCCAAAACAAAAGCCCTCAATGCAAAAGAATCGTGTGGATCCCTGAAAAAATTTATCGGAAAAAATTTATTTTTCCCTGAAAATCCAGGTGGGTTCCAATTTTTCGATCCTTTATTCTGAAGGCTTTGTGTTAATTATAAAACTTTAAATCTATAATGGCAATACTTTCGGGAAATTGGTTAAAGTTTTTTAGAAAGGATGCATGGGGGAGTTAAGAAATTAGGCTTGACAAAACTTATGTTTTCTGCTAATATAGTAAATCAACTTAATAAACATTTCAATTTTTATGCATAATAATCAATTCATGGCTTTAATAAAGAAAAAAAGAGGAACTATAGTTCTTTTTGGCCTTCTTATTGGCGCTCTTTCTTTCTTTACTTTAGTGTTAAAGGAAGAAAGTTATAAGGTATCAACAGATTATCTTATCACTCAAAACCAGACTGGATCACAGGATTTTTATACTCTTTCCAAGTCTGCGCAATATGCTGGCAAGGTTTTGAATGAAGGAATTTATAGTGAAGTTTTTATTGGTGAAGTTATTAATACTTCTAAAGTTAATGCAGAATTTTTGCCATTTGATAAAAAAGATAAACTTAAAACTTGGAGTAATGCTGTTCAAGTTACCTTGAATCCTGACTTGGGAATCATGAGTGTTCAAGTTTTTGATAATGATCAAAAAAAAGCTCAAGCCATTTCAGCGGCTATTGCTGAAGTTCTTACAACTAAAAGTAATTTGTTTTATGGTGAAGGTCAAAATATCAATGTGAAAATTTTGTCTGGTCCAGTTCCAGAAAAAAACCCTTCGATCTTGAATATTATAGCAACTTCAACTGGTGGATTTGCTTTGGGAGTAATGTTCAGTATATTATGGATAGTCACGAAAGAAGATCGCAGAAAAAATAGAATGTTTTCGCAAAGTGCTCAAGTTGCAGTAAGCCAAGTGAAGAATCCGATTGCAATTCCTGCCATTGAAGAAAATGTTTCTATACAAGAAGAGCCAGAAATGATTGATGATTTAATGAGCGATGAATATTATTTGGAAAAAATAAGAGAGATGGGTCGCAATTAAAAATAGTGATTGTGAGTATATCGGGGGCTTTGGATTGTATTAATCTCGGAGCCTCCAGATAAACTCGGAATTGGTTCGAGTTTGGCTGTATCTTTAAAACTTAATTAGGATTTTATATATTAATCACGAAAGTGAGAGGAGATTGAGATGAGAAATTTATTGGCAGTTCTAATTCTTGGCGTGGTCCTTTCCGGATGCACACCGAGAATGATTGTTAAAACTGGTAATCTAGGTGAACAAAATCTAGATTTACTAGTTCGGCCGTCTCAATCACTTGGCATTCAAGTGACTAAGGCAATTTCGTCAGAGAAGGTAACTTTGCTGAAAATTGAATTTCCGGGAAAACTTCTTAGTGAAGATTATCCGGGGAGAATTCGTTGGAACGGTTGGCTTGTGGACGACAAAGGAAAAGAGCATTTTGCTCAAGTTGTCAGAGCTGGCATGTACACTGATGGCAGGCTTTACGGCATTGCCATCATCGACGGAGAAGTTACCGAAGTAGGCCGCGGAAAAATGGTTATTTTGTCTTCAAGATTAGACCTCGTGTCTGATTTGGTCGGCAATGTATCCAAAATTAGAAGCGGAGATTTCAGCAATGAACAAGAATATCGAGCAGAGGTTGTCAAAAACTTCGGTTCGAGAATAGCGAGCTGTCAGTTGTATGAAGACAGTTCAATTGCTGCAATGAAATCTTACAATCGATATCGCGTAAAAGAGTTTCAAGAAATTGAAATTCTGACACCATACCGAAAAGATGATTTCACCAAGATTCATAAGCTCAATCCGAGCTATGGATTAATGGAGCGAATCATTGCAGAAGGTAACATCGTGATTTCTACTAATCCAGTTTATACTGTGGCTAGTATTGGAATCAGTGTAGCGACTGCTATGAACGCGGAAACGAAGGGCTGGGATTATATGTCCGAACTTCCAAACCGTGAAATGCTCGCAACCATTCAGGAGTACGAAAGACTTTTTTATGTAAAACTTATTGAACTTCTTAATAACAAGATCAATAAGCAGGAGGAGTCTTTGAAAAAAAGTCAGACCATAGTGGTCTTGACCGACCAAGTTAGAGCAGTAAAAGTTTCTACAAAAAACGATAAGAAAGGAGCAAGACGATGACCAGAAAATTTGTAGTATTTTTATTGGCAATGATGATGTCATTCTCTGGCATCGTCTCGGCGGATGCGACTGAAAGCTCTAACGAGCAGATGAAGCGCATTCTGGCTCAATATCGAGCTGAAACGCTTGGTAACAGACAAGTGACCACACCCAAAGCTATTTCAATGGCCAAGGTGAAAGTTGCGCCTCCAGTGCAACCTGCAGTGGAAACAACGCAGGTTGTTCAGATGGGCAATGATGAGCAGGATGTTCAAATTCCTGCCAATATTTTTGTTGCCCCGCCAAAGGTTCCCGAAACCGTAGCGCTTCAAAGCAAACCAGCATTCCTTTCGGAATATTGGCTGAAAAAGCACACGTTTTTGGAACTGTCTGCCTACGCTGGATATTATCAGGGTTTAAACTCTGACGGCGTCAAAGGCGCTTGGTGGATGGCGGAAGGTATTGGATGGTACAGTCCGCGCGATAATCCTCGTAATTACGGCCTTGGCCTTATTTACAAAGGGGATTATGGCCAGAACAAGGCCGGTTACAACTGGGGCTCGCATGCTCTGGGTCCAGTCTTGAGTTATTATCAGGGTCTGGATGAAACACAGGATTTGAATCTTAAATTCCGACCGATGTATCGGTGGAATAAGGGATCAAAACCAAACGGTTATATGCTTGGAGGTTATGCCGAATATGGCAAAACCTTCGACGACTATCGGTTGAGCGTTGTGGCTGACGGTCAATATTTCAAGCATGATTCCTTTCTTTCGACAGGTCTCTACCTTGAAAAATGGATCAATCCGAATTTGAAGGTCAAAGCCGGATTAGGTCTCAATGTCAATTTCCAAGAGTATGAAACGATTCTCGGACTTGGACCATCGTTGTCGGTGAAGCTGTACAACAGATTTGTGCTCGGTGTGAGTGCAAACATTTTCAAGGGAGGAACTACTCTCGGAGCCTATGCAGGCTACGAGATGAATACCGACCTTAAGCTGGCTTACGAAGCCTTGCAAGAGGCTGGCGTCAAGCCGGAAAATGATGGCAGAATCAGCGCGCCTATCGGTGAAGTAAAACTCACCCAAGACGATGCTGGCTCATTCGCGACACTTCCGGGTGGAAACGAAATGAAATCGACTGGTAAAACAGTCGAACAACTACTAGCAGAAAAGGAGATGAACAAATGAGAAAAATTACTATGATGGTCGTAGTCTTGGTGTGTACGATGATGGTTACTGCAGCTTTTGCAGTAACGTTTCCAGTCGCTTCACAGCTCAATATGAGCGTGAAGATGGAAGGACAAGATGTGGTCGTTATTGTTGACGGCCAGGAGGATCAGGAATTGTTCCTGATCCAATATTTCCAGGACAACCTCCGTCCGATGAACAAGCCAAACCAGCGAATTGCTGCGAGGGTCTCGACTCCTGATCATAAGGAGTTCGTGCTTCAAAGTAGCGGTGTTCGTTGGGGGCAGGTTGCCTTCAATTTCAAGAGTGCTGACGGCCGATGGATGGGTCTTCCGACTTGTCTAATCACGCTGAATTCCGGGCTTGCCTGGGGTGACAGCAAAGTCGCAAAAGACATCGATGAATCTGGTGGAGCATTGATCGTGATGACCGCAACGGGCATCATTGTTCAATATCCATTGGGAGATCTCGGATGCGGCGGCGAAAAAAATTACGTCGCCAAAGTTACAAGGCAAGCTGTTACGCAAAGTACTTTTTCACGCGTAGAAAGAACGACCGCCCAAGAATCGGCAGTCGCTACTAACGTGAAAAGTCCAAGTGCTATGGCCGCTTCCGCAGTTGATTCTGCGTTAAGTCAGGTCAAAGCCGGAGTTGTGGAAGTGCATGCCAAGAATGTAAAAGGCAATGTAACAACCACAACCAAGATTAAGCAATGGATAAGCACTAATGCTCAACGTGGTTCGACCATGAAGAGAAGCAAGGTGATTATCAAGGGCAATAATAGTGGTGACATTAACTGCACTAGAAACATTAATATAACCGTGCAGAAAATGGGTAACTACGCAGACAGTGAAAATTCCTGTACTGCTTGTCACAACAACACTGTCTGGAGTGCAATCCAGCAGAAAGGGAAATAGCGACCCTTGAAGTTCGCTTAAAATATATTAGGCCCCAACTTTCATCTGAAAGTTGGGGCCTTTACATTTTCCTTTAGATGTGCTATAATAGATGGTCGTGTATCATGCAATATTTAGTGTGAATCATGGAACAAAAATGCACAAAAAATGCCAATAATAAGGCTTAATTTAAAAAAATCATGCAAATAACAACCGACAAAAGAATATCCGTAGAAATCATAAACGCAATTTTTATTGTGGCTTTTATTGGTTTGTTTTTGATTGCAAATTATTTCTTTGGATTTAGCTTGCCACTTTATCTCGTCACAATGACGATTGGATCATTAATTGCAATAAAATATCCTCATGCTGGATTGTATGCCATCATATTTCTTACTTTTATTTTTGAAAGATTTTTCACACTGGTTCCTATTGTGATGGGTAAAAGTGAATATAAAATATATCCCATAGATGTTTTGCTTGGAGCGGTTCTTCTGGGAATTATTTTTCAAATTGCAATTGGCTCAATTAAATTGCAGTTTGAAAAAATTGATTGGCTTCTAGTGTTTTTTATTATTCTTGCTGGAATTTATTTTTTGGTTAGTGTTTTTGTTCTTAAGAGCGATACGGCGCTAGCCTTTAGTACTGCTAAAAACTATGGCTTTTATGCTCTCTTTTATTTTGTGACTTATTTTCTGATAAACAATAAACAACGCTTCAAAGAGCTCTTGGCTGTTGTGTTTGCTGGCGGGATTGGAATTTTGTGGTTCGTGTTTTATGGAATTATTGCGCGTCATGGTCTTTGGTCTGATTTCACTCCACTTTCAACTGAAGGCGTTCGTACGTTGGCCTTTACTCATGGATATTATCTTTGTATGGCCACAATTGCTGGATTGGTTTATGTTGCATATCAGTCTGATAGATTTTCAAAATGGCTTGTTATTTTTGCACCATTTTGGGTTATTGGAATAATTGGCTCAATGATGCGTCATCTTTGGATAAGCATGTTTTTATCATTTGTTTTTTTGATAATCATGTTTGCAAGAACTGAAAGAAAACATTTGCGAGAACATGCTAAAAAATATGCCGTTATAGTTACGATGCTATTGATTGTTATTTTGTACGGAGCAACTTTGTTTCCACGCAGTACAATGTATGGAAATATCTCTGAAAGCTTGGGTGTTATTGGTGAACGTGTTACTTCAATTGCTAATACTTCAGGAGATCAAAGCATTGCTTGGCGCACAGCGGTTTGGAGAGAATCCTTTAGCTTATATCGCGAGAATCCTGTTTTTGGAATAGGATTTGGAAAAAAGGTTTCGGTTGAAACGGATGACTTTCGCGGCTTCGTGGAAGTGCGCAACACTCATAATTCCTTCTTGGTTATTTTGGTGCAGATGGGAATCGTTGGATTTGGCTTGATTGTTTCGCTTATTGCGATATTGGGATGGAAAGTTTTCAGAAATAAAAGCAAGGATGAATTTTGGCAAATTAGCTCATATATCACACTGGGAATTCTTATTTTTCATTTGACATCATTCATGTTTCAACCATATTTAGAAGCGAATTTACTAGGAATATTTTTCTGGATTAATTTGGGAGTAATAAGAAGGATATATGAAATAAACGCTAATTAAATTGTGTCATTCCCACGAAAGTGGGAATCCAGGAATGTTATAGAAAGTAGAATTAAATACTGGATTCCCAATCAAGTTGGGAATGACAGATATGTAGTAAATTATGCGAATTCTCGAAATCAACAAATTTTATAATCGAAAACGTGGTGCGGACAAGCATTTTCTTGATCTTGTTGCACTTTTTAGAGCTAATGGCAATCAAGTTGCTGATTTTTCAATGCGTCAAAATGACGATGAAAATTCTCTTTGGAAAAAACATTTTCTTTCGCCCGTTGGGTATGCTGATTCTTTTTCAAGATGGGAAAAAATAAAAGGAATATTTCGAATGTTTTATTCTTTTGAGGCACACAAAAAAATAAATCTTGTTTTGGATGAGTTTGTTCCTGATATTGTGCATGTGCATAATTTGTATCATCAGATGTCGCCAACAATATTATTTGAAATCAAAAAAAGAAATATCCCCATTGTGATGACAGTGCATGACTGGAAAATAATCAATCCTAATCATTCATTGAGACTCAATGGAAAGCCGTATCGCAGATGTGCTAATGGCAAATTTTATCAATGTTTTTTTGACAAGTGTGTGAAAAATTCTTACAGCAAAAGTTTTTTGGCAATGCTGGAAATGTATTGGCACACAATGCTTGGGACATATAGCAAGAATGTTGATTTATATATCGCTCCTAGTGAGTTTGTGAAAAATAACCTGGTTAAGTGGGGAATGCCAGCAGAAAAAATAGCTGTTTTGCCTCACTTTATGCCTAATATTGCTCACAAATCAAGAAAATATTCTTTTTCAGTAGTGGATTCTTATGCTTTGTATGCTGGAAAAATTTCCAAAGAAAAAGGCACGGATTTTTTAATAGAGGCTTTTGCAGGCATAAAAGGATTGAAATTATATTTGGCTGGAGAAATTGAACCAGGCTTTAAAATTCCAAAGCAATCAAATGTCAAACATTTAGGTTTTGTGCCAGCTGATCAGTTGACTGAATATATCAGAAATAGTAAGTGTGTTGTTTCAGCAAGTGAATTGCCGGAAACATTTGGATTAATTGCCCTGGAAGCGATGAATCAAGGAAAACCTTTCGTGGGCTTTGATACAGGAGCTTATGGGGAAATTATTGAGAATAATGAAGATGGATTTATTGTAAGAACTAAAGAGGAGTTTATTTGCGCTATAAAAAAAATTGCTAACAAGGAAATTATTTTCGATGAGGACAAATTGAAAGAACATGCGAAAAAATATAACGCTAGTGCGTATTTGAAAAAAATTGCACCTCTTTTTGAGAAGCTTACCACTAAAAATAGAACTGTTGACAAAATATAGAAAGTTTGCTATGATATATAGTCATATTTAAACCTAATTTCAAATATTATGAAGAACCTAAAAAACGCCATCTATAAGCAAAAAATGGAGCTTATGGGAGCATTGCTGTTGCTAGTAATTTTTGTGTCACCATTTCTAACTTTCGCTAGCTCACGCGGTGATATGTATGTTGATGGCTCTAAATCTGGCATGGAAAATGGCACACAGGCCAATCCATATCACACTATCTCTGAAGCGCTGGTGCATGCTGATAGCAAAACTGATGTGCATGTTGCCAAGGGCGAATATTCAGATAATATCGAAATTCCTAAGGGTGTAAAAATTTTTGGTAGCGATAAAGATGAGGTAATTATTCGTGCTAAGAATAAAAAGAAAGTTGTAATTAGCATGAATGATAAGACTGAAATTAATAAGCTTACCATTGAAAAAGGACGCGAAGGTGTCTGGGTTAAGAAAAATGCCTATGTCTCAATTGTTAAGTGTGTGATTAAGAATAACAAAGAAGACGGTATCAATATTGGAAGTGGATCGACTAAGAAAAAATCAGCAGTAAACATTTCTGATAGTATTATTAGAGATAATGGACGCACTGGAATTTTTTCTCAAAAACGTCGTATCGTGCTGATGGATAATGAAATCACCAATAACGATAGCGATGGCGCAGATATTGCAGCTGGTGCAAGTGCTTGGATTCAAGATAACGAATTTGATAATAACAGTGGCAGTGGTCTTAAGTTGCGACTTGATGATAGTGATATCTGGACCAAATCTAATAGTTATCGTAACAACAATCATAGTGGAATAGAAATTAATGCCTACGGAGCTTCTGGTCGCATTGATATTAATAAATCGAAATTTTCAGGCAATGATAACTTTGGAATTGTTCGTGTTGCTCGGGGTGCTTTTTCAGCTAGTGTTTGGAATGGAACAACTGTTCAAAGCAACACTACTTTCAATGTAACAAAGCAAGGAGAGATTTCACCTATTATTAGACTTTAAAAATGTTACTTGTTAGCACTTTGGATTCTCCAAAGTGCAATACAAATCATATTTGTATATTTGTAAATTCGTATTTGATTTGCCCGCCTGCAACGATATGCTTAGCATTTCGGGCAGGAAATTTGTAACATATGAAAATAGCATTTATCGGACAAAAAGGAATACCAGCAAAATCTGGCGGCATTGAAAAACATGTCGAGGAAGTTGCAACGCGCATGGCTAAAGAAGGTCATGAGGTTTTTGTGTATGTTCGTAATAACTATACTGACAAAAAAATTAAAACTTATAAGGGTGTTAACTTGATTCATCTTCCTAGTATTTCAACCAAGCATCTTGATGCCATTAGTCATACTTTTCTTGCTAGTGTGCATGCGCTTTTTTGTCGCTACGACATTATTCATTTCCACGGTATTGGGCCAACACTTCTTAGCTTTATTCCGAAATTTTTGAAATTTAAAACTAAAGTAGTGGCAACTTTTCATTGTCAGGATTATTATCATCAAAAATGGGGCACTATTGCTAGAGCAACTCTTCGTCTTGGCGAATATATGACTTGTAAAATTCCAGACAAGACAATTTCGGTTAGCAAATCATTAGTTCTTTTAGCTAAAGAAAAATATCAAACTAAAACTATTTTAATTCCTAATGGAGCTGAAATTAGTTATTGTCAGCAAATTGATGCAATTTCTGCTTGGAATTTGAAAGACAAGAAATACATTCTTTCTCAAGGACGCTTGATTAAACATAAAGGCGTGCATTATTTGATTGAAGCTTTTAAACAATTGGAGGACACTTCAAGAATTCCAAATAATTTCAAATTAGTTATTGTAGGAGATGGTTTTCATACCGATGATTATGTGAGATATTTGCATACGATTGCCAAAGGTCGCGAAAACATTATTTTTACTGGAACTCAAACTGGTGAGACTATGGAGCAATTATTCGCGCATGCTTATTTGTTTGTGCAACCATCTGAATCAGAAGGAATGTCACTTTCCTTGCTTGAAGCAATGGGACATGGACTTACTCCACTCGTTAGTGATATTAAGGAAAACACGGATGTTATTGAAAAAGATGGTTTTTCTTTTGTTTCAAAATCAGTTTCCGATTTGCGTGATCGCTTGGCATATCTTTTGAGTAAGCCTGCTGAAGTTGAAAGAATTGGAGCATTAGCAAGACAAAGAATTCAAGATGAATTCAGTTGGGATTCTATTGCAAAGAAAACTATTGAGGTTTACAAGTCAGCACTATTATAAAAAAGTACGACTATGATTTTCTCATTACTAAAAAAAATAAAGATTGATAGTGTGCGTTTTTCTGCGCAGGTTTTTGTGGTGGGCATGATACTTTCAATTACTTTCTTTTTGCTCTCAATTGATTTATTTAAAACATATAGTTCAGATATCTCTATTATTATCACTCCTAAATCTGAACTTGGAATAAGTTTGCAAAATCAACTCTTCAGTAATATCATTGAATTGCCAAAAACATTGTCTTTTTATGACAGAATATTGAAACTTAATCCTGATGTGAGAGATGTTACGATAGGAATGGATCAAGATGAAAGAAAAGAAGTTTGGAATAAAATGTTTAATATTTCTAGAGTTAGCGGTAATTCTTCAGTGTTCAAAATTTCAATTGAGGTTGCTGGCAAAAATGATTCGGAGTTATTGGCAAGCAAGACAGTTGCAACACTTTTTAATAACGTTGCTTTTTATTATAACGTTAAAAACGATTTTAATTTGAGTATTATTGATGGCCCAATAGCTAAATCACATGTTAATAATTGGCCCTTGTTGCTTCTTGTTGATATTTTATCAGGATTTGTTCTTGCGGTTTTTTTGAGTTTTATTCCGTGGCTTGGAAAAGCTGGTAGCAATACAAGACAGTTCAAAGAAAATACTGATTTTTTTAAGAAAAATTCCGCAGTTACTTTTGAAGATGAATGGGAATCCTTTAACGATCTTTATCAACAAGAGCAAGTTGATGAACCTTTTGTTTTTGAAGAAAAAGCTGAAGATAAAAAAATAACACAAGATGATATTGACACTGCTACTAACTATGAAGAAAAATTTCAAGAAGTTAAAAAAATAACCAAACAGCTCGAACCAACTAAATATCCAAATTTCCCCGAAATGCCGATTAGGGAAAAGCATGCTAGCGCTCCTGATAATCTGCCAATAGCTGAAGATTCTTTCTTTGCTCAATATGCAGCCCCAGCAGAAGAAGTTTTTGTTGAAAAAGAAGAAGTTATTGAAAAAGCTGAAGCGATTGTGATTGATGATAAACCCAAAGAACCTACAGCTGCAGAATTAAAGAAACGTTTAAACGAACTCTTAAGGGGAGAGCGATAATCATTATAAGGCACATAACATAAAACATTGATCATAAGGACTTTAATGAGCAAATATTGCTTCATGTTCCATGCTTTATGTTCCATGCTTCACGATATGAAAAAATACTCAATCAAATTTTGGATAATCTTCTGGGCTGTTTCAGCTGTTTTACTGACCGGTTGGTATCTATATTTAAATATTGGTAAAAATGGACTTTCTGGTACGGTGGAAAATGTTATCAATTTCTTACCAATGGATGTTTCTCAAAAAAAAGAATACCAAGCGCTAACTGCCATTGCAGATTTCTTATTAAAGAAGGATGGAAAAGAAAGAACAATAATGGTGCTTTTTCAAAATAACATGGAAATTCGTCCGGGAGGTGGATTTATCGGTGCTTTTGGTATTGTGAAATTAAAAGATGGAAAAGTTCTTTCTATGGAAACACATGATCTTTCAAATTTCGATGCCAGAATTCCTGACACTGTGTCAACACCATATCCAATGCAAGAAACTTTGCATGTTAAAGCTTGGAAATTGCGCGACTCAAATTTTTCACCTGACTTTGCTACCAATGCTGCCAAGGCTCAAGAATTTTATTACATGGGACAAGGTCAGGAGCAATTTGATGGCGTGATTGGAATAACTTCCAACGTGTTAACTTCAATTTTGAAAATCACTGGACCAATTGCAATTGAAGGTTATCCTGGAACTTATGATAGTGAAAACGCAGTGCTTTCTTTGGAATATCAAGTAGAAAAAGCTTTCGACGAGCAAGGAATTGATCGAGGAGATCGAAAATCAGTAATGAGTGATTTGGCCAAGGAAATTGAAAAAAGAGTTTTCGCTTTTTCAGTATCTCAAAAAATTGAACTTGCCAAGGTGTTATTGGGAGATTTGAATAAAAAAGATATCCAACTTAATTTCAAAGATAGTGAATTGCAAAAGGTTGCTACTAATGCCGAGTGGACCGGAACTGTCGATCAAAATTGGGACAAGGATTATTTAATGACATCCGACGCAAATCTTGGATCGTTTAAGAGTGATTATTACGTGAAAAGATCACTTGATTATATGATTGATTTATCCAAAGATGTTCCGACTGCAACACTGAAAATATCTTACGAGCATACTGCCAAGCAAAAAGATTGGATGACACGCGACTATACTGATTATTTGCGCGTGTATGTGCCAAATGATTCATGGTTGGTTGATCAGAAGAATTTTGGCGACACTCAATTTGGAAATGATTTGGGACGAAAATATTTCGGATCTATTGTGCGTGTGCCAATTGGAACTTCCAAGACGGTTGAAATAAAATATACTTTGCCAGTTTCTGTGAAAGATAATTATGAACTTAAGATCCAAAAACAAGCTGGGCTTAATGATATTCCTGTGGCTGTACATGTAATTTCTGAAAATGGTATTAAGCGAGATTTTCAATATACAATGAACAGTGATATTATTGTTCAAAACTAGTTTTTCTGAAATATGCTTAAAAAGAGCTACCAATTGGGTTGCTCTTTTTTATTTTGTCAAAATACGCTAGTATTGAAAGGTGTTAAAAATCAAAATTAAACTTTACTATTGTCATTCCCGTGGAAACGGGAATCTAGGAGCATTATCGCTATTTAAATGCTGGATTCCCAGTCAAGTTGGGAATGACATTGAAGAATTATGGAAAAATTAGAAACAACTTTGAAAGACGCCTATTTAATCAAGCCAAAAGTTTATAATGACGAAAGAGGGTTTTTCATGGAAACATATTCCAAGAAAAAGTTTGCTGAAATGGGAATTGAGGCTGATTTCGTGCAGGACAATCATTCTAAGTCAGTTTCAAAAGGTGTGCTGCGTGGACTGCACTATCAATTGGCGCCACACACACAAGCAAAATTGGTGCGCGTCACCAAGGGAGCAGTATATGACGTGATTGTTGATCTTCGCAAAGATTCGCCAACCTTTGGCAAGTGGGAAGGTTTTGAACTTACGGCGAACAATTTTTTGATGCTCTTTGTTCCTAAGGGTTTTGCTCATGGATTTTATGTGCTGGAGGGCGAGACAGAATTTCAATATAAGTGTGACGATTTTTATTATCCAGAATCTGAAGGTGCAATTTTGTGGAACGACGAAGATCTTAAAATTTATTGGCCAAGCAGTAGTCCAATTCTTTCAGTAAAAGATGCTACGGCACAAAAATTTGCAGAATTTAATTCACCATTTACATTATAAGTTTATCAAGTTATAAAGTTCATCAGGTTTATAAGGTTAAATACTTTAAAAACTTTACAAACTTGGAACTTTACAAACTTAAAATTTTTTATGAAAATTTTAGTTACTGGTGGTGCTGGTTTTATTGGATCAAATTTTGTGCATCATATTTTAAATACCTATCCAGATTATGAAATTATTAATCTGGATGCTTTGACGTATGCGGGAAATTTGGAGAATTTGAAAGAATTGGAAAGCAATACTCGTCACAGGTTTGTGAAAGGGGATATTTGCGACAGTGAATTGGTTGATAAATTAGCCAAAGAAGTTGATATCATCGTGCATTTTGCCGCTGAATCGCACGTAGACCGCTCCATTATCGATTCAGCTGCCTTTGTACGTACAAATGTAATAGGAACGCATACCTTGCTCGAAGCAGCCAGGAAGGCAGGTAATTTGCGCTTCCATCACGTGTCTACAGATGAGGTTTTTGGGTCTTTAGCGCCTCAAGAAGCCCCTTTTAATGAATCAACGCCGTATGATCCCAGATCCCCATATTCGGCCTCCAAAGCGGGTTCAGACCACTTGGTGCGGGCATATTTTCACACGCATAATCTGCCTGTAACAATCTCAAATTGTTCCAATAACTATGGTCCATATCATTTTCCGGAAAAATTGATCCCGTTGGCAATCACGAACTTAATGCAGGGAAAAAAAATTCCAGTATATGGCGATGGATTGCAAGTTCGCGATTGGCTGCATGTTAAGGATCATTGCCGAGCGATTGATACAATTATTCACAAAGGAAAAATCGGTGAAACTTATTGCGTGGGAGGAAATGGCGAAAAAACCAATATGGAAATCGTGAAAACAATTTTGGGTATTCTTTGTCGCGATGAAAGTTGGATTGAATATGTCGAGGATAGAAAAGGTCATGACAAGCGCTACGCAATTGATTTTTCCAAGATTAAAAATGAACTTGGCTTTGAGCCCCAAATAACTTTTGAAGATGGAATTGCAAAGACAGTGACTTGGTTTGCCGAAAATGAGGTTTGGTGGAAAAACATCAAGAGCGGAGAATATCAAGAATATTATGAAAAACAATACAATAAGTAAAAATTTTTTAATATAAAAAATATGTCCAAGAAAATTGTTCTAGCATTGTTTGCTGTCGCATGCTTATTGGTTCCAAAAATTTCACTTGCCAGAGAAAATGTTACTGATTGGTACATTAAGGATTTTGATTCGCAAATCATTATAAACAAGGACTCTTCTTTGGATATTACGGAAAAAATTACCGCTGATTGCGGTCAAGCGGTTGGCAAGCATGGCATTTTTCGTATTTTGCCGACACAGGTAAATATTGAAGGTAAAAAAATACAACTACCCGTGGAACTTTTAAATATTACTGATGCAAAAGGTCAAAAATATGAATATCAGGCAAGTAAAAACTCGGCTGACGGAACGGTGACATGGAAAATTGGTGCTGCAAACACAACTGTTCAGGGGATAAATACCTATATTATTCATTATAAAGTGCAAAATGCAATTCGTTTTGGAAATCAAAAATTTGATGAACTATATTGGAACTTGAATGGAAATTTTTGGGATTTGGAAACTGACAAATTTCACGCTAGCATTAAATTTCCGCCAGAAGTTACCAAACAAAATGCAACTGCGGATTATTATACTGGCGCATTAGGATCAAAAGAAAAAAATGCAGCAACTTATGTTTGGAGTGCGCCAAGTGTTTTGGAGTTTAATTCAACTGGAACACTTTTAGCAAGGCAAGGAATTACAGCTTCGATAATTTTTCCTAAAAACATCTTTACCCCACATATTCCAAGCTTTTTGGAGTTATATGGACAATACCTCTTTTTATTGATTCCCGTCTTTGTTTTTTTGATTTCATTTTTAACTTGGCTAAAATATGGCAAAGATCCAGTCTTAAATAAGCCAATTATTGCTGAATATGACGTGCCAGGAAATTTGTCTCCAATTGAAATGGGCATGCTAATGAAGAGTGGAGGATTTGAAAATAAATTAATTACTGCAGAAATAATTTGGTTTGCAACTAGGGGTCTAATTATTATTAAAAAAATCAAGGGAAAAACAACATTATTTGCTGTTAATGAAAACCCAGAACGAGGTGTCGAGGTGGTTTTAACTGAAATACAGCAAACTATTTTTGATGCAATATTTCTTAACAATAATGTGGTTACATTGAGTTCGCTTAAAAATAAGTTTTATAAAAACGTAAATAATATTAAAAAGTTAGCAAAAAATAAACTTAAAAATAACGGGCTAATCCTAACTGCCGGATTAAATATTGGACTTTTCATGAAAATATTTGGTGTGGTAATATTTTTTTTACCGTTACCTATTCCGGGCTTTAAGTTATCTGGAATTATACTGCTTGCATTTGGTTTTTTGATGCCAAAGAAAACATTACTAGGTGCTGAATTGAATTGGAAAATTGAAGGGTTTAAGTTATTTATGGAAACAGTGGATAAGGATAGGGCTGTTTTCTACGAAAAAGAAAATATTTTTGAAAAATGTTTGCCATATGCAATTTTGTTTGGGATGACAAAATTATGGATAAACAGAATGCAAGAAATTTATGGGCAGGATTATCACACTACACACATTCCAGCTTGGTACGTTGGTGACGCATCTTCTTTGAATGTTGATAATTTCTCAAGTACAATAGATAAATTATCTAATGCTATTGGGGCTAGCATAGCCTCTCCCTCTAGTGGAAGAGGTGGTAGCTCATCTGGTAGCGGTGGCAGTGGCTCATCTGGCGGTGGAGGAGGCGGAGGCGGTGGGGGAGGTTGGTGATTAAAATAATATTAAATTTATATTTTGAAAAACATGCAAGATAAAAAACATGAAATTTTATTGGGACTCACCACAACTCCAAATTCTGATTGGAAAGGAAAAGTTGAGGAAATGAAAAAATTTGGAATAAAAAAAATTGCACTTTTTCCAACATTTTTGCCAGTTGAAAAGCGTAAAGAGTTGTACAAATTATTGGAAGATATTGAAGGTTTAGAAATTCCACACGTTCATCTTCGAAATCAAGATATGGAAGAGTGGGAAGTGGAACTGTTTGAGAACAAATATAAAACGGAAGTTTACAATATTCACGTCAATTCTGAACTAGGTGAATGCTTGAAAAAATATACCAACAAAATTTTTATTGAAAATCATTTCAAACCATATGACGAAAAATACCTTTCACAATTTGGTGGTATTTGTTTCGATGTGCAACATCACAAAAGATCTCAAATAGAAGCTCCTAGGGCGTATGCACAAGTTACGACATGTTTAGAAAAATATCCAATAGGCTGTTCTCATGTTTCAGCACTTCCACGCTTTAGATATATAATTAAGAGACTTTTTAATCGACACTGGAAGGGATTTAGTGGACATTACATGGTTGGACTTTCAGAATTGGACTATATTTTACCTTATCGTCAATATTTGCCACACTATATAAGCTTGGAACTTGAAAATTCTTTCGAGGAACAAATTGAGGCCAAGAAATATTTAGCAGCAAAATTAGCCCTCTAATTTATTGCTTGGTAGTGGACATTTTTGTTAATATTTGCCATAATATGTAGGCGTAATTAATAATAAATTAAAGATTTAAGATATATGAAAAATATAGATAAAAAAAGAAAAGTCTTGGTACTTGGCTCAAAAGGAATGTTGGGACAAGAATTAACTTTGATTTTTGAAAATGACAAAGACTATGTTGTCACGGCTTGGGATTTTGATAAAATCGATATTACAGACGAAGCTCAAGTTAAAGAAAAAATAACCAAACTTGCGCCAGCTGTTATTTTAAATGCTGCCGCATATAATGCAGTAGACGCTTGCGAAAAAGATAAAGCTGAATATGCAAAAGCCTTGGCATTAAATGGCAAAGCTCCTGGATATCTCGCTAAGATTGCTAAAAAACTAGATGCAACTCTGGTGCATTTTTCAACCGACTATGTTTTTTCCGGAATGCCTGAATTTCCAGAACCAGCTGGTTGTGGAGGTTCTTGTGGATCATGTTCTTTGCATGAAGGTTTTGTGCCTGAAATTGGTTTTAATGAAGAAGCGATTGCTGAACCTGTACAAAAATATGGTAAGACGAAATTAATGGGCGAAGAAGCTGTTCAAAAAAACGGAGAAAAATATTACATTGTCAGACTTTCAAAATTATTTGGTAAACCTGCTAAAGCTAAAACTGCCAAAAAAAGTTTCTTCGATGTGATGTTAGAAGCTGGCAAGAAAAATAAGGAGGTCAAAGTCGTTGATGAGGAAACTGGGCTTTTTACTTATGCTCCAGACTTGGCAAAGAAGACTAAAGAAATTATTGAATCGGAAAAACCTTTTGGAATTTATCATGTGGCCAATGAGGGCGCTTGCACGTGGTATGAAGCAGTTGTAGAATTATATAAGATGGCTAAGATTAAAACTAAAGTTGTTCCAGTTGGCAGTGATGAATTTGAACGCGCAGCAAATCGTCCATATGTTTCAACGCTTATTAACACAAAATTAAATCCACTTAGAAATTATAAATTAGCACTTAGAGAATATCTCAAAGGCTTGAAATAAATTTGAAATTTATTAATTTTAAAATTTGCAAATTAAAGAATACTTTTATGGAATTACAGAAAATTAAAAAACAAGATTCTAAGGTTTATGCATTAATTTCAGGTGAAATGAAGCGTCAGCAAGAGGGGATGGAACTTATTGCCTCTGAAAATTATGTTTCCGAAGCTGTACTTGAAACACTTGGAACTGTTTTTACAAATAAATATTCCGAGGGTTATCCTGGGAAAAGATATTATGGTGGTCAGGAATTTACTGATAAAATAGAGACTTTGGCAATTGCTAGAGCTAAAAAACTTTTTGGAGCTGATCACGTCAATGTGCAACCTCATTCTGGAGCACCTGCCAACATGATTGCCTATAATGCAGTTCTTAAACCAGGAGACACTGTTTTAGGTATGGATCTTTCTCATGGAGGACATCTTACGCATGGACACCCAGTAACATTGTCTGCACAAATTTATAATTTCATTGGATATAAAACTGGAAAGGATGGCTTGATTGATTATAAGGAATTAGAAAAAATGGCCATCAAGCATAAGCCAAAATTGATTTTGGCTGGTTTTTCTGCATATACCAGACAGTTGGATTATAAAAAATTTGCAGCCATTGCTAAAAAGGTGGGAGCTGTTTCCATGTTTGACATAGCTCACATCGCAGGCTTGATCGCCGGTAAAGCAATGCCAAATCCGGTTCCATATTTTGATATTGTGACCACCACAACTCATAAAACACTTCGTGGACCACGCGGTGGAATGATTATGTGTAAAGAAGCATTTGCTAAAGCTATTGATAAATCAGCGTTCCCTGGATTTCAAGGAGGACCACACATGAACAACATTGCAGCCAAAGCAGTGGCTTTTGAGGAAGCTTCTCGTCCAGCATTTAAGGCCTACGCTAAACAGGTTGTAAAAAATGCAAAAATTTTAGAAAAAGAATTAGTTAAGAGAGGATACAAACTGATGTTTGGTGGCACAGATTATCACATGGTGCTTATTGATGTGATGGGCAGCAAAGAAGTAACTGGCAAGGAAGCTGAACATGCATTAGATGAAGCGGGAATTACGGTGAACAAAAATATGATTCCAGATGATACTCGCTCACCATTTGATCCAAGTGGCATTCGTGTTGGCGTGCAAGCAATAACTTCACGTGGCATGAAAGAAAAAGAAATTAAAATAATTGTAGAGTGGATTGACGCTATCATCACAGCACACTCTGATAAAAAAACTTTGGCTGAAATAAAAAAGGATGTGACCAAATTCTGCAAAAAGTATCCGATATACCCAACTGTGTAAAATTACAAAAAAAACAAACGACAAATTCCAAGTAGTAAATAGAAAAAATAAATGCATGGTTTTAAATTTGGAAGTTGTAATTTGTCTGGAATTTGATATTTAATAATTTGTTTATTTATATTAATTATGGGGGAGCAAATAATAAAAACAAGAAGGCGCAAAATGAAAGGTATAATTCTGGCGGGAGGAACTGCCACAAGGCTTTTTCCAATGACGGCAACAACCAGTAAACAACTTTTGCCAGTATATGATAGCCAAATGATTTTTTATCCGCTTAATACACTTGTTAAAGCTGGCATAAGAGATATTTTAGTTATTGTTGCACCTGAACATTCAGGACAATTTTTGAATTTACTTGGTTCAATGTTTAAAAAACATGGACTGCATATTACTTTTGAAGTTCAATCGACGCCACGTGGACTTGCTGAAGCTTTGACACTGGGTGAAAATCATATTGGCGATGATAATGTGGCTCTTATTTTGGGCGACAATATTTTTGAGGATGATTTTGCTAAGCAAATAAAAGAATTTCGCTCTGGCGGACATGTCTTTGCCAAAAAGGTTTCTGACCCAGAAAGATTCGGAGTGGTAAAGTTCAATAAAAATAATAAAGCTGTTGAAATTGTTGAAAAGCCAACCACTTGGATTAGTGACTATGCTGTGACGGGGCTTTATTTATATGACAATAATTGCGTGGAAATTGCCAAAAACATGAAGCCATCGGAAAGAGGAGAAATTGAAATTACCGATGTGAACAAGACATATCTTAAGAAAAAACAATTAGAAGTAACATTGTTTGATGGAGAATGGCTTGATGCTGGAACACCAGATTCATTATTAGAAGCTAGTATTATTGTGAAAGAAAAAGGTATTAGTAAAAATTTTCATCCTATTATAGCGGAAGCTATAAGGGAGTTTAACGAGGAACTGAAAATACGCAGCAAAAAGCGTCTGCAATAAAAATTTAAACACAAAAAAATTATATGAAAATTAGAAAAGCAATTTTGCCAGTAGCGGGATTTGGAACAAGATTTTTGCCAGCAACCAAATCACAACCAAAAGAGATGCTTCCGATTGTTGATAAGCCAGTGATTCAATATCTCGTGGAAGAAGCAGTGGCTTCAGGAATTGAAGAAATTATTTTCGTAACTGGTCGCGGAAAGCGAGCAATTGAAGATCATTTTGATATCTCGTATGAATTGGAGGATACTTTAGTAGAGAAAAATAAGCAGGATCTTCTAGAAACTGTCCAAAAAATTGCAGGTCTGGCTAAATTTTCCTATGTTCGTCAATCTAAACCACTTGGAGATGGTCATGCACTCCTGCAAGCGGCGCATCTCTTGAATGGCGAGCCAGCTTTGGTTATTTTTGGAGATTGTTTATATGACAGTGAAGTGCCAGCTTCAAAACAATTGATGGAAACTTATGAAAAGTATGGGGATCCAGTAATCGGACTTAGTGAAGTTCCTGATGATCAAGTTTCTTTGTTTGGAGTTATTGATGGAATTAAGCTCGATGAAAATACTTATGAGGTTAAAGGATTAGTAGAAAAACCAAAAAAAGAAGATGCTCCATCTAATTTGGTCGCGGTTGGAAAATATATTGTGACGCCAGAAGTTTTTGATGTTTTGGCCACCATGGATCATGGAAAATCAGGAGAGATTCGTCTGATCGATGCTTTTGAAATAATGCTCAAAGAAAATAAAGCTTTGTATGGAAAAGTTCTTGACGGAGAGTGGCTTGATACTGGTGATAAGTTCAATTTTGTGAAAGCGACAATTCACATGGGCCTCAAGCATCCAGAAATTGGAGACAAACTTCGCGAATATCTCAAAGGTTGCAAAAATTTCTAAAAATATCCCCGCTCTCAAGGCGGGGTTTTTATTAAAAAATAAATAGGCATATTCAAGCCCCAATAAAGCAAAAATATTGACATCTAAGGATTTTGATGAGACAATAATTAACCAATTTATAAAGAGGAAACACTCATGTATTGGATATACCTTATCATATTTATTCTTAGTTTAGCATTTCCTGTTCTGGTTAAAAATGAATTGCATTTTTTTGATGTGACACATATTCAATCTCTTATAGTTCCATTTTTAAGTTCTTTATGTTTTTTACTTTTCACAATACAAGAAAAAAAATTAAAAAGAATTAATGCACAAAAATGCAAAGTACAAGGACAAATAAACAGCATGACCAAGGATCTGAAATATTCCTATTCTTATATTGGCGAAATCAATCGAAAATTGGATATCTTGGAGCATATTGCTTTGGGTTATCCTGAAAGCTCAAATTTAACGCAACGAAATGAAAGTGATCTTTATAATTCAATAATGGATGCCATTAGACTTTTCGGAAAATCAGATGAATTTGCTCTGCGCTTCATCACATCGTCAGAATATAAAGTTATAAAGGAAATAAAGAGTAAGCCAGATGATAACCTAGGATTTGTATTTAAAGGTCGTAATTTAGAGCTTAATCACTTCGAATTCGATGATTTTATTATTACAACGTCTCCAAAATCAATAGACAATATTTTTTCATGTATTGTTATAAAGAAAAAAATAGCAAGTCAGTCAGTTGAGGATGTTGAGATGATGAAAACACTAGCTGCCCAAGCACTATTTTTGTTCGTGTTTATGCGCAACAAAAAACAGATCAAATGCGTCATTTAGATTGATTATTTTCTCATAAACCTTTACAATAGCTTAGGTATTAAATATTTATTCAATAATAAAATATATGCAAGTTATATTTCTACAAGATGTTAAAAATGTTGGAAAAAAGGGACAATTAAAAAATGTTCCAGATGGCTATGCTCGAAATTTTTTGCTTGCCAAGAAGCTTGCTGTCCTGGCAACTCCAGCTAGTATGGCAAAAATAAAGCAAGATGAGGATAAGAGAAAAGTTCAGACTTCTCTTGAAAAACAAACAGTTCAAAAATTGGCAGCCGCTGTGGAAGGAAAAAAAATTATCATTAAAGCAAGAGCAAAAAACGGAAAACTTTTTGGCTCAATAACAGCCAAGGAAATAGCTCTTGAAATCAGAAAAACCATCGGGGTTGAGATTCCAGAAAAAGCAATTGTAGCTAATCATATTAAGGATTTGGGCGAGAAAAAGGTTATTATTAGCCTCGATTTTGATATCAAAGCTAATATAAATTTAATAGTTGAACAAGCTTAAGAAATAGTGTATAATTTTAATTAATAGATGCTTTTTTAATATAAATATGGAGGGGCCCGCAACTCTTCGCGTAGCGATGCGGGTGGAGTCGCAATTAGGCGACTTTTTGCATATCGTAATATTTTTTAATTAATCTAGGGGATAAAAACACATGGAAAACAGAAAATACATTTTTGTGATGGGGGGAGTAATGAGTGGAGTGGGAAAGGGTATTACTACATCTTCAATCGGTGCAATCCTGAAAGCACGTGGTTATAAGATGACAGCACTGAAAATTGATCCCTATGTAAATGTGGATGCTGGAACCATGAATCCAACTGAACATGGAGAAGTTTTTGTGTTGGATGATGGCGATGAAACAGATCAGGACATGGGAAACTACGAGCGTTTCATGGACATCACACTTTCTCGCGACAACTACATGACAACTGGTCGCGTGTATGAATCTGTTATTCATCGTGAGCGTAATTTGGAATATGGTGGAAAATGTGTCCAGGTTGTGCCACATATCCCACTGGAAGTGATTGATCGTATTGTGCACGCTTCAAATAAGGACAAATCTGAAATAACTTTGATTGAAATTGGTGGAACTGTTGGAGAATATGAAAACATTCTTTTCATGGAAGCTATTCGCATGATGAAAATAAAATATCCAGAAGATGTTCTTTCTGTGATGGTTAGCTATGTTCCAATGCCAAATATGATTGGTGAAATGAAAACCAAACCGACTCAACATGCCGTGAGAACTGTGAACGCTGCTGGCGTGCAACCTGACATCATTGTGGCACGATCTGAAATGCCAATGGATCAAAAACGCAAAGAAAAAATTTCCATGTTTTGCTCGGTGGCCGAAGAATGTGTGATCAGTGCTCCTGATGCAAAAAGTGTCTATGAAGTTATCACAAATTTTGAACGTGACAATTTGAGCAAAATCATTCTCAAAAAACTTAGACTTAAGCCTAGAAAATCAGATCTCAAACAATGGGAGGGATTAATAAAACGAGTGCATGGCCTTAGTGGTAAAGTTAAAATTGGAATCGTAGGGAAATATTTTGGCACTGGAGATTTTGTTTTGTCTGATGCTTATATTAGTGTGATCGAAGCAATCAAGCATGCTGGCTTCAAAAACGATGTGAAGACTGAAATAGACTGGATCAATTCTGAAATTTTTGAAAAGGAACCAGAGAAAATTGAATCTCTTTCCCAATACGATGGAATTTTGGTGCCAGGTGGATTTGGTGGACGTGGCATTGAAGGAAAAATAAAAGCTATTAAATATTGTCGAGAAAATCTGATTCCATATTTTGGAATTTGCTATGGTATGCAACTTTTGGTTATTGAATATGCGCGCAATGTGCTTGGCCTTGCTGAAGCGCACACCACTGAAGTGAATCGCGACACTCTGCACCCAGTGATTGATATTATGCCAGAACAGAAAAAAAATCTGGAAGATGGAAATTATGGTGCAACCATGAGACTTGGAGCGTATGACGCTGTGATTGAAAAGAAAACTATTGCTCACGATGGATATAAGAAAACAAAAATTTCTGAACGGCATCGTCATCGTTGGGAGGTTAACCCAAAATATATCAAGCAAATTGAAAAAGCAGGGTTGGTTTTTTCTGCAAAATCTCCAGATGGGAAATTAATGGAAATAGCTGAACTTCCAAAATCGCAGCACCCATTTTTCCTAGCTTCACAATTTCATCCTGAATTCAAATCCACACCACTGAAATCACACCCACTCTTCTTTGAATTCGTAAAAGCAGCCAAAGAACGCTCTAAGCGCAAGTAATATATTCATTAAGTATTGCACAAAAAAAGAAACCTCACGCGAGGTTTCTTTTTTTATTGTCTATTGTATTTTGAATATTGTCAGACTATTTCGCTTTTTTAGCAATTCTTGCAACCAAATGCTTTCTAACAGTCTTTCGCATGTTTGGTTTTCTTGCAACTTTCCAAGCTCCTTTTTTCTTTCCAGCTTGATTGGTCTTAAGATTAACGCGAAGTTTTGCTCCAGCTTTCTTAGCACCAGTCTTCTTGATTTTAAGCACTACAGGTGTTTCAGATTTTTCAACTGCAACGTAGCGACGAGTTACTAATACTCCAGTGAAGTTTCTGACTTTCTTGGAAGTGAACTTTACAGTTCCGTCCACGAGAGCCATCAAAGTGTCGTCATTGCAACGTTTCACATTTGCTGCTGGGTGATATTTAGTTCCACGTTGGCGAATGATAATGTTTCCAGTTTTCACTTTTTGATTTCCAAAGATCTTAACACCAAGTCTTTTCGAGATTGAATCTCGTCCGAGTTGGGTAGACCCACCGGCTTTACGATGTGCCATGGTAAGTTAAAAGTTAAAAGTTGAAAGTTTATAAAGTCCAAGGAATTTATTCTTTCAATATTTAACCCATGCATTGTTAAATTTTAAAATATATCCCGCTCGCAATTTTTTACGATTATACAATATCCATAAATATTGTATACTGTTAGAAAAGGGCGGGGCTCAATATGGCAGTGGAATTTTATTGATTTCATTTGGCAATGAAGTGCATCCAGCGCGGATGCTCAATTTGAATTCTTTTGCCACGCAGTGTTACAAGGAATATTCTAACAAATTTACACAATATGTCAACCCCGTAAAGTCACCTCAATGGCGACCATGGGGCACGACCCAATACATAAACATGGATACCATAAAAGAATTCTTTCTTAAACATGAGTCTAAAATCGTACTTTTTATTGGTTTTTGCCTTATTTCAGGCATTTCTTATGAATTTGGAGTGCTGCAAGGTCAAAAATGGCAACAAGAACCACTTATAATTGAGAGACCAATAGAAACACCTAAAGAGGGGGTATCGAGCTCCAATGAGGCTTCTGTAGTCCCAAGCAATGTTTCATCATCAGTTTTGCCTGCCAAAGCTCCGACATCAATTTCAGCTACGGATTGTACCTATGTTGGTAGTAAAAATTCCAACAAATTTTATCTACCCACGTGTTCTTATGCCAAACGCGTGAAGCCTGAAAATTTGGTATGCTTCAAGAGTGCCGAGCAGGCTATTGGACAAGGAAGAACGGAAAGTAAATGCGCCTCATCTAAATAATATAAATTTTTAATAATAATATGGAAGATAATAAACCAAAAACGTTTGAAGAAATCGATGCGACCTTGCAAGAAAATTTGAAAAAAATTACAGAAGAAATTGAAGAGATTGAAAATCATTTGCAAACTGGACAAGAGATGCTAGAAAAACAATTACAAGAAAATCCTGACAATAACAATAAGGAAATTGTTGAAAAATATCAAAAAGGTTTGGAAGAATTGCAAAAAGGGTTGGAAATGTTTCTGGGGATAAAGGAAGAAATCAAGCAAACTATTTTAAAACTTCATGAAACAAAAGCGCAAGCAGACAAGCACATCAAATAGACGTGAAGAGAGGCAGATCAATGTTGTGATCTGCCTCTTTTTCTGGGAGAAAATGTTTTTCGGAAGCACTCCGAAATAGTAAGGTGGAGGATTCGCGCCCTCTGAATAAAGGTATGACAGCCTCTAAACTCACTTTGCACCTAGATATTTCCTCTGAATCTACCTCAATTAAAGCATATATTCTGATTTTGGTCAATTATGCTATAATAATCAAAGGCTTTTAAATATTTTAACTTGTAAAATGATGAACAAGAAAACAATTGTAATTTCAATGGGAGGTTCACTTATTGTACCAGAAGAAATTGATTGGAAATTTGTGAAACAATTCAAAAGAGTTATCGAGGACGGGGTTGCAAAAGGCTTTCGTTTTATTATTGTAACTGGCGGAGGAAAAACTGCGCGAAAATATATTGAAGCTGGAGCAAAAATAGGGGATATTGATAATGAGGATAAGGACTGGATTGGAATTCACGCCACCCGCATGAATGCTCATTTTATTCGAACTATTTTCAAAAAGCATGCACATCCAACAATCAATAAAAATCCATATGATTTGGAGAGTTTTCTCAAGGCCAAAGAACCTATTTTGGTGGCTGCAGGATATCGGCCTGGAAATTCTACGGATTACATTTCAGTCTTACTTGCGAAACATTTTGATGTGAAAAAGATTGCTAATCTTTCTAATATTGATTACGTGTATGACAAAGACCCTCGCAAATTCAAAGATGCAAAAAAAATAAAAGAAATCAATTGGACAGAATTTCAAAAAATAGTGGGTGAAACTTGGGATCCTGGTTCCAATGTGCCTTTTGATCCAATTGCTTCAAAACTAGCCGCCAAAGAGGGGATTGAGGTTGCAATATTGAATGGCAAAAAAATGAACAATTTTCAAAAATATCTAGACGGAGAGAAATTTATAGGCACAATGATAAAATAGCGTAAATGTGTTTTTATCTTTTTTGCAAATTAAAATCCCCAGACTCATTTGAGTTGGGGATTTTTTCTGCATGCTACTTTTTTTCTGAATCGTTTTGCAATGTCATCGATATTTTCTCAATAAGTTCATTGAAAATATTTTTTGAATTTGCTGTAGTTTCTTTGGAAGCAAGCCTCTCCAAGGAAGGCAGAATTTCATTTTGCAAGAAATTTTCCAATTCGGTTGCATGCTTTTGAGCTTTTTCGCGAATTGTGATATTTCTGGCAATGCAAATAACCCCGATAACTTCACCATTAGAAACAATCCAAGGAAATTTAGAAGCTGAAACAATTACTTCCTCTTCATTTGCATGTGTGATAACTTCTCTTTGATCTTCAATCGGCATGCGATTGCGCATAACCCAAAGGTCATCATTCAAGGCTTTGGTTGCTTGCTTTTCTGGCATGAGATCAAAGTCGGTTTTTCCAATAATTGTGAACATATTGAGTCCATAATGTTCAGCTTTTACTTTACTGGCAGAGATTATTCTCCCACCAGTAAAGTTTCCTCCGCCATCTGAATAATATTCCTTGAAAATAATTGAGTCGCTAGTGCTTTCCATCATTGTTAAATGCATCATTAGTCCTTGCATTTCTCTTCCCATGATCTCACACTCCTTGAATTTTATTTATATCAGATTTCAAAACTGTGAAAATAAAGTTTGGATGCTGACTTGAAGTTGTTTTGTACCAAAGATCACCACCTAGATTACGAATCATATTACGAATGGTGGGCAATCCTAGCCCAAGACTGATTCCTTTTTGCGCATTGCCTCCTTGCGTAAATGGTTCGAAAAGAAGAGGTTCATATTCTTCAAGTATAGCAGGTCCATTATTGAAAACATTTAGAAAATATTTATCCACCTTGTCTTCAAAACCAAAAGAAATTATACAACCATCCCCGCCATATTTTAGAGCATTCATGATGAGATTGCGATAAACAATTTTTAATTGAACTTTGCAAGACAAAATTACAACAGCACCCACAGGAATTAATCCCAACATTGAATCAACAATTGAATTATTATCTTTAATGCACTCATCCAATTCTTCAAGGACTTCGTCGATAACATCTTTTCTAAGATCAACAACCTCCTTTTCAACTTCTTGACCTTCACTTAGATTTGAAAATTTGTGCAAATAATCAAGCACGTCTCCGCGTAATTTCAAAATACGTCTGTAAATATCATTTGTCGCTTTTGCAACTTCATCATTAATTTCACCAAAATTTCCACGTATAATCAATTTTGCAATAACGCTGATATTGATGAGTGGACTGCTAAGATCGTGGCTAACAATTTTTACCATATCCAAAATTTGCTTGGACATTTCAAGATTTTTTTGTTCTTGCAAAACACGCGTGGTGATGTTGCGAGAAGTACTAATTGTTCCAATAATAGTTCCTTCCTCATCGCACAGTGGAACTTCTGAAAGTGAATACCAGACAACATCTCCATTTCGCACTACTTTCTGCTCACACTCAATTGGCTGTCCTGTTTCGATTACCTGTACGCTGTATTTTCGTGCCTCTAGGGCCTCCTCTTCTGGCATGAAATCAAAATCAGTTTTTCCAATCATTTGACGCCTAGTCAGGCCCCATCTTTCAGCTTTGGATTTGCTAACTTTAAGATAATGACCCTCTAAATCGCTGTAAACAACCGAATCCGGGGTAGTGTCCATGTTTGCTTCAAAAAATGTTCTTTTCATTTTTCACGCTCCTTTCTATGCCTAATTTGTGATTAAATTTTAAATGTACCAAGATTATATACTGACATATTATCTTCTATATGTCAATAGAAATAAGCCTTACTGACTGACTGACTGATGCAAGATAAAATAAGAAATTTTTTGCTACTTTATTTTTGAGTATTTCAAAAAGAAAAAAATAGCAATATAAAAAAATAAAGCAATTCCAGTGGAAACAATAATGAAACCTGAAATTAAAGGCAACGCTAAATCAAAAAAGATTATCTTGCTTAAAAAGAATTTCAAGCCCAAATGATATGTGTGATAAAATTGAGCAGAAAGATTGGCAGCTGTTTGATTAAAAAGAAAACCACCCACAAGAGCAGCTAGGGGAAGAATCACAAAAGTACTCCACATATTAGTAGCTAGAATAGTGGCCAGCGCCGAAGCTCTGTTTAATTTAAAAAGAGAGGCCAACAGGAGGGTAGTGGCGACTCCTTCGCCAGGCAAAATTCCAAGAAAAATACCCAGTGCAGCTCCGCCTGCAATATTGTGATTACTGTCATCTAGTGTAAAAAAATGCTCAAAGAATTTTTTAATTTTTTGCCAAGTTATTTTCATGTGTTTAGAATATCCTTTTGTTTCATTATTTGCAATAGGTTCATTAATTATTGAATAATGACAGAAAAACAGTAGTGTATTATAATTGAGATACGAGAATAATCTTGTAGCTTAACATCAAAAAAGGGAGGTGATTGGTATGAAACCGAGAAATGTAACTTTCATAAAAGGTAATATTTGGTGCGTAACGTTTTTTAAGGGATATTGTCTAAAATATATTTATTTTTCTCCTGACAATAAGGCAAATCCCAAAGAGGAAAGTCTTGAAAAAATTCTTACCTATCCGCATCTAGACAAGAGTAATCTTTCGTATCATGATATCCTTTGCCTAATGAGTCAGCAAAATATTCCCAAGAAAAGTCGCGCAGCTAAAAAAAGATTCAAAAAGGAGATCATGCATGAGGAGGAACATTACTGAAAAAATAACCCTGTCTCACAGCTCTAACAATATTACTTAATATTGTTAGAGCTTTTTTTATGATTATATTGCAGATAAAAAATTCATGGGATTTTAAAAACCACAACATCAAAATTGATGTTGTGGTTTGGTGGAAATTTTATTTTGCATTAATACTTCTTGAACATCTTGTCCAAGTATGAACTTCGAGAGCTTCTGAAGTAGACTTTGCATCAGTAATTATTTCAGCTTTGAAATTAAAGATTTTTTTTATCACTAAAAATAAAACCGAAACAAGAATACCTCCAAGAGATAATATGGAAAAACCAAATTCAAAAGAAAATAAAAGCATTACCATAAACCAAAGTGCAATTGCTGCCCATAAATTAATGGGAGTTAAACCTATAATCCAAATAGCTACAGTAGTTACATAGAAAGCATTGGCTGATGACTTGATCCAATCGAGATTTCCATTCCCCCTATCTATTTCTAGTATACTCCTCATTTTTTCAGGTTTAATTGCAATTGTTTTTCTAAATGCAAACCAAGATGTTATTATAATCAAAAAAAGAAGTGGGACGCCTATTTCTAATGCGTTTTCTTTTTTAGAATAAACCGTTATTGCAAACATAATTACTGCGAAAATAGTAAGTGTCACAAATGAGGCAAGACCGTGCAATCTTTTTCTTGAAAAATAAACCATTTCTTCCTGCATTCTTTTTTCTTGCTCAAATTGTAGTTGTTGATATCTTATTACTTCCAAGCACCGTTTTTTCATAGTAGTCTCCTTGTTATTGTATTGGTGTTTAAGAAAGAAAAATGACGAAAAAATCATGCGTATTTATTTTTTAAAGAAGATTATATATCTTAGATTACTTTTTCTTGATAGTCAAACTTTTAGATTCTTTATCTAAAATTCGTGCGCGTTCAACATCTTGGCGCACGCCAGGAGAAAGAACGGTCATGATATTTTTAAGTGCGATGCCATCAACTTTCAGAACTGCCTCCCATTTGTCTAGTGGCTCTAGAATTTCCCTAAGTTGCTTTTCATCATATTTATAAGTCTTGCGAAGCGTTTGCGCAATAATCCCTTCTTCGGAAAAAACTCTTTCCACGCCTTCTTGTTCCATATATTTAGTGATTTTCTCTGAAAGTTCCGCAAATTGGGTTTTTGTCGATGCAATAGCAGATTTGAGATTAATATAATCACCAATAGCCATGTTTATTTCTTCGCTATCAATTTTTCTCTCTTCCTTAAATTTGTGTTTCCACATTGGGCAAATTTTTTGAAAACCACACCAGTCACAAAGGGGAGTAACGTTTGGCACAAAAACGCCTTTTTCAATTTCGGAAATAACATCCAAAAATAATTGTTTGGCAGCATTGAGCTGCTCCAATGTGCGCTGTGAGCTCAATTTCACTCCATGCTTGAGATAATAAAGGCTAACTGTTACTTTATCCAAATTAGCAATTTCTTTTGGATAGCGAGCCAAAAAGGCATTGAGGTACACAGAAAGTTGCAAATCATTATCAACCTTGTCTTGAGAGGGCATTTTCTTAGTTGTCTTATAATCAATAATTTCATAGCCATCTTCTGTTTTATCAATACGATCAATGATTCCAGAAATAATGTGATTGGCACCATCTTTTGGATTTTTAATTTCCACTGCAAAACGACTTTCCAAATCAACAATGTTGAAATCATTAATGTTATTTTTCTTATAATATTCCTGAATCATTGAAACGCCCATAGAAAAAGCGTTGCGCTCTTCCAGTTCATCCTCAAAAACATCACTGTTCCAATTGCGAGAAAAATAGTCTAATGCATCTTCCAATTTTGGCGGAAGAAGTGATGGTGTGTGAATGAACTTCAAAGTTCCATGCACCAAAGTTCCAAAAACTGCTTCTTTGGATTTTGGTTCTTTCATTTTATCGATATTTTGAAATTTGTATTTCAAGCTACAATTTTGAAATGAATCAAGGGCTGAATATGATAAACGCATATTTTTAGCTTTTTAGATATTACCTGCCCGCAATGCTTTCAGTCTAGCTGATGCAGGCGGGGCTTTTAGCTTATGGATACATTATATCAGACAGGGGATTTGGAGCAAGAAAAAAAGGCTACGTCGCTACGTAGCCTTTACCAGCAATACCGCATCTCATTGCAAGGATCGCATCTCCAATTGTTGTCAATGATCACACTTGAAATATCCTTTGATTGATACGCTTGGCATTTATCACTGCATCTGAAGCATTCCTTGATTAGTGACGTCTGACCACAACCAATGACGTTAATGATGCCTTCTTCTTTGCAATCAAAACACGCGTAAATTTTCAAGACAACCTCCTTTTTATTGGTTATATTTTATTTGCAAAGCCTATGGATATTATAGGCATAAAAGTAATAAAAGGAAAGATTCACAAAAATGTTGACACTATTTCAAGATTACTATATATTGAATATATACTAATTTAGTAGGGAATAAGAATCCCGCGGCTACTCCACCTATCGGTGTATTCGCACGGGACGCAAACTTTGTATGCGATTTTCAACAAAAGCTGAATATGGCCTAAAGGCTATGACAAATTTAGCCCAATGTTATCCTGAACAAAAAAATATAGGAGAAATTGCTAAGCAGGAAAATATTTCTCAAAAATATCTTGAAAGATTGATGGGGATTCTGCGCAATGGGGAAGTGGTGCAAAGCGCCAAAGGCAAACAAGGTGGTTATACCCTCGCAAGAGATCCAAAAAAAATTCCAGTGGGAGAAATTATTGAACTTCTTGATGGAGAAATAGCACCAATGCGCTGTGTGGGGAAATTTTGCGCCAGTGCACACAAATGTCCATCAAGTGTTGTCTGGAATAAATTAGGAGTGCAGATCAAAAAAACTTTATACGCAATTAAATTAAGTGAACTAATAAGATAACGAAAATCCTAAATCCAAATTTCCAATTTCCAATAAAATATCAGATTCAAAAAGACTTAGAACTTTATTGGACATTTAGATTTTAGATTTTAGATTTATTTTCATTTATGAAAAACAGGATATATTTAGATTATGCAGCCACCACTCCGGTAGATAAAAAAGTTCTAGAAACAATGCTTCCATTTTTCTCGGAAAATTTTGGCAATGCCATGAGTGTGCACGGATTTGGCCAAGAAGCGCTTGAAGCAATTGATGAGGCTCGCGCCAAAGCCGCACTTTTTTTCCATTGTTCTCCTTCAGAAATTATTTTTACTTCGGGCGCAACTGAAAGTAATAATTTAACTGTGAAGGGAAGTCTACGTTCTTTTTATTCAATCCCGCGCAAGACAAATGAAAAACCACACATCATTACCACCAAATTTGAACATCACTGCGTGCTGGATGCTTGCAAATTTGCCGAAAAAGATGGGCTAGTAGAAGTTACTTTTATTTCACCAAGCAAAGATGGTCTTATTTCCGTTAAAGATATCAAGGCTGCCATTAAGCCAAACACGATTCTTGTCAGTGTGATGTATGTGAACAATGAAATTGGAACAGTTCAGCCAATTTCTGAAATTGGAAATTTGCTCAAAAAGATAAATGCAGAGCGAACGATTGAGAAATTGCCTCGCATCACTTTTCATACTGATGCAACTCAAGCTATCAACTATTTTAATTGCGATGTTAATGAACTTGGAATCGATCTTCTTTCAATGTCAGCTCACAAAATTTATGGACCAAAAGGTGCTGGCCTTTTGTATATTCGCAAAGGAACTCCAATTAAGCGCATTCAAGATGGTGGAGATCAAGAATTCAAAATGCGCGCTGGAACTCATAATGTGCCTGCTATCGTTGGACTTGGTGCAGCAATCAATATGATTAAAACACCAGCTACAGAGAAAAAAAATAAGGAGATAATTGAGCTTAGAGATTATCTTATCAAGAAAGTGCTCAAAGAAATTTCAAAATCATATGTTAATGGCAGTTTAGAGAAAAGATCACCCAATAACGTCAATTTTCGTTTTGATGATGTTGAAGGAGAAGGTTTGATACTATCACTTGATTTAGACGGTATTGCAGCTTCTACAGGCTCTGCTTGTTCATCTGGAGCGCTTGATCCATCACATGTTTTGCTTTCATTGGGACTTCGCCATGAACAAGCACATGGAAGCTTACGACTAACAATTGGAAAATATACCACCAAGAAAGAATTAGACATTGTTATTGATAAAATTAAGGAAGTTGTGAAGCGCCTTCGCAAAATTTCCGGTAATGTCTTGGCCGATTTCCAATAAATTTAATTACACATTAACGAATTAAAGAATTAACGAATTCAATGCGTTAATTCGTTAATAAAAAATAATAAATTTTATATTATATGCAAAAATATACTAAAAAAGTTCTCGAACATTTTACTAAACCTCATAATCAAGGCAAAATTAAGAACGCCGATGGTGTTGGCACAGTGGGAAATCCAAAGTGTGGTGATATTATGCGTTTATATATCAAAGTTAAAAAAGATAAGCAGGGAAATGAGATTATTAAAGATGTAAAATTTGAAACATTGGGTTGCGGAGCTGCAATTTCAACATCTTCCATGGCAACTGATCTTGCCAAAGGAAAAACTGTTGACGAGGCTTTAGCGATTACTAATAAGTTAGTAGCTGAAGAACTTGGTGGTCTTCCAACAGCAAAAATGCATTGTAGTAATCTTGCTGCTGATGCCTTGCATGCTGCAATTAAAAATTATAAATCAAAAAATAATTAATATTATTTCTCTTAAATAATAAGTAATTTTATTTTAAAAACTTATGCCAAAACTGCGAGAGTTGAAAATAGGGGATGAAGAAAAATTAATTCCACTTTTTAAAATTTTAACTGGCAAAGAAATTACAATTAATGCTGATGCTTTAGTTAAAAATCCCGATGTTACTTGTTTGGTTTTTGAAAATGACGAAGAATTGATTGGTTTTGGATCTCTTATAATTCACCAAGTGCCAACCAGGGGGGAAGTGGGAAGGATTGAAGATATTGTGATTGGCGAAAATCATCAAAAAAATGGTCTCGGGAAAATTTTAGTGTTGAGATTGATAGAAATAGCTAAAGAAAGAAAAATAAATAGAATAAATCTTACAAGTAACCCAATGAGAATTGGCGCTCAAAAGCTTTATGAGTCAGTTGGATTCAATAAAGTAAATACAGATACTTTTTCTATGATTCTGTAGGGGTATGGAAGAATGGAATAAATATGTTAAATTAGGGGAAAACAGAGTTCTCTAATAGGGTAATTAATGTTTTTATAATATCTATTCAATGTCGCACATTATATCTTTTGCGACACACAAGTAGGTATAAAACAAGAATAAGCCATTATATACATTATTCAATATAAAAGTTAATCACAGACCCAATTCATCTAAAATTACTATTCTTCCCTCCTGTATCATATTTG
>JBBQCF010000004.1:0-39797 GCA_038318455.1 Candidatus Moraniibacteriota bacterium | reverse complement strand
CAAAAGCAATAGACAACATAAATTTTCCTTGTGGCGTGCAGTCAAACCAAAAAGTGGGAAATTTTAGCGTGGTTATTTTGCCAGTGTCCACAAGATAGATAATCCGTCCGCCGTCTATGGAATTGCGAGCCAATCTATCAGGGTGCCACGCTAAAATTCCTTCTGCTTCGTTTTTCTCTATGCCTGCCACCATTTCATTAAAAATTTCTCGTCCCGGCTCTTTGGCGGTTTTGCTTTCGACAAATTCACGGACGATCTGCAAATTTTCTTTTCGTGCGTATTCTTTCAGCTCGAAAATTTGAGCTTCAATACTCAAAACCTGCCTTTCGGGTTCGTCCGTGGATTTGCGGGCATAGAGGAAAAACTTTTTGGTTTGTAAATTTATGTTGTCCATATTGTTTTTAGATTAGTTTTTGGGCAATCAGGGAAAAATACGCTCAACCTTTCGCTGAAAGCGAAAGAAAAAAGATTGGTTCTGAAAACTTCGTTTTCTCTGTGCTCTCGCACAGGAACTTCCGCATTGCCGACCGCTCTTTGTTTTTGGATTTCAAAAATGCCTGTAAAATTGCGGAAAATTACCATGCCGAGGCGCTTTGCGCCGAGGCAATTCCTTACGATTTCACAAAAAGTGAAAATTGGCGGTGTTTTTTGATTGATGTTCGAACATCAATCAAAAAACACCGCAAAACATAAAGAGGGACCCAGTGGGTTCCTCTTTATAAATAAAGAAAAGATTCGAACGAGCAGAAGTGAGTGAGAATTCAGCGCTGCCCAGGACAAGAAGTTTTCAGCAGAAAACGACGCGCAAACAACACTAGACAAACTAGTTAAAAAAATATATACTGCTTGATAGTTATATATTGGAAGCGTGGCCGAGCGGTTCAAATGCGAGGAATACGAGTATTTGAAGGTTTTCAAAAGAAAACCAGGACAAACGCGAGGCATCAGTTTTTTATATTTTTGAAAAAAATAACCTGGAAGCGTGGCCGAGCGGTTGAAGGCAACAGTCTTGAAAACTGTCATGGGGCGACCCATCAAGAGTTCGAATCTCTTCGCTTCCTCAAAAATAAAAATTGCTCAACTTGTTGAGTAATTTTTTGTTAAAAAAAAGAGATTCGAAGGGCGCGAGTAGAATGCGAGCGAGCGAGCATTCTGTGTGTAGCGTCCAGACTGCGAGTCGGAGCGAGCAGGGATCTCTTCGCTTCCTCAAAAATAAAAAGAATCCGCAAGGGTTCTTTTTATATTAGTTATAAACATACAAATATGGTAAACTTTATTCAAAGAAAGTAAGGTTAAAAAATAAAACATATGGCATTAGATTTAAGAAATTCAAAAATATACAATCCGAAGGCTAGACCCCTTCATGATATGCACGAAATGCATCATCATGAAGCTCCCCCGAAAAATCATGCCACCACTATGGAAAATATTCCCGCAGAACATGCAGAAGATGAAGATAGAAACGTAGGAAAAGTGCTTCATCAATGGAGGGCGCCAGAATTTGAAGTATATGAAAAAAGCACCCGATGGTATCTTATTTTTGCAATTCTAATTCTTTCAATGTCTTCCTATGCCCTTGTAACAAATAGCCCCATCATGGCAATTACATTTATCTTAATTGGTATTGTAGGCTACATCTATTTGCAAAAAGACCCCCGAGTAATAACCTTCTCAATCACCACTGAAGGCATCACGGCTGACAAGGAAATGTATCTTTATGACAACATCCATTCTTTTTGGATTTTTTATGAAACATATCACGCCAAAACCATCAGTCTTCATACTAAAGCTTCCGTGTTGCCATATATTCATATTCCTCTTCGCAATGAAGATCCTGTGCATTTGCGAGCTCTTATGCTTAAAAATATCCCAGAAATCAAACAGGATCCAAGTCTAATAGATGCAATTGAAAGAGCATTTCATATCTAAATCATTAAAACATACAGGCATTTAAACATATAAACATTTTAGTGTTGCATTATTTTGTTTTATGTTGTAAGTTATATGTTGTGCGTAGTTAAGATTTATCCAAAATAATCAAGTAGTGCTTGTAGCTCAGTGGATAGAGCGTCCGGTTGCGGTCCGAAAGGTCGCAGGTTCGATTCCTGCCAAGCACACCAAAAAATAGCCCGCCGAAAGGCGGGTTTGTTTGTGGGATTGGAGGCAAGTGAATGATTTCACTTGCGTCAGGAATCGAACGCCGGAGCATTTTTGTCAGCAGACAAAAACGTGAGGCGGTGGCCAGACAAATTTTTGTGACGACAAAAATTTATTCGAGGCCGATTCCCGCCAAGCACACAAAATATCTCAAAAAAGTCATGCAAAAATTCTGCTTGACTTTTTGCATAAAAAGTGCTAGAATAGATAACCAGAGTTACTTACCAACAAAATAGCAGCTTTTGCTGCAAATAAAGCCAAGAGGGAGGATACTATGCAAGAAAGCGCTAAAAGGATCGATGTATTGAAGACAGTTCCCAGGTCGGTCAGAAAAGCCATCAGGGGGATGCTGAATGAAGAAAGGCGCCGGAGAATCCATGAGGGTTATGACCTCATGGACACAAACCATGCTCACAAACGAAGCATAGCCAGACTTGATAATGGAACGCTTTCAGAGTGTGCTTGCTGTGCCGGCATAATTCCGATTGAAAGAGTTTTCTCAGAAGATGCTCTTTTCACCATTACCTGTGATGACAAGTGCTCATACACACTTGTCATGGAAGCGCTTGAGAAAAAGATCACTGACACTTCTTTAAGCCTTGCGCCTAAAGGAGTATCGGCTATGCAGGATCTTAACAGCAACGAGGCAGCCAAGGGGGATCACGCCGACGCATTTACATCTCAAGATATAAATGTTCAGGTTCTGCAAACTACCCAGAAGCTTATGGAAAGACTCCGGGAAAGAAAAGCTTTCTTGGTTTTGAACCCAGGGTATTTCAATGTCTGCGCCTTGTGCGGAAATGATATCCCAATCGATAGACTTCTAAACAGCCCGGAAAGTGGGCTTTGCCGCAAATGCAAACCTAACACCCGCAATACCAGTACAAATGGACGGTCATCGATTTTGAAAATCGTAGTGACCTAATAAGCAACGAATCAGTCCACCAAGAAAACCCTCGAATAGTAACACTATCCGAGGGTTTTTAATTTGCAAAAATATCACTTTAAACTTTGTTTTTTATAGCATATAATTACTCTATGGATATCTTGAAGGCAAAAATTGAAACAGTCCCGCGTATTGGCAAGAAATACGGAGACATTCTCAAAAAACTCAACATCGAAACTGTGGAGGATTTTTTGTTGCACTTCCCTTTTCGCTATGAAGATTACTCCGAGCGCGTAGAAATCGAAAATCTTACTGCTGGAGAAACTGCCACCGTGATGGGTGAAGTTATTTCCTCAAAACTTGTGCGCACTTGGAAGAAAAAAATGATGATCACAGAGTGCTATATTTCAGATGAAACAGGCACTGTGCGCGCCGTGTGGTTCAATCAACCCTATGTGAGCGATTCACTAACTGTCGGCAAAGGCGTGCGCCTTTCTGGCAAAATTTCGCAAGACTTGAAGGGTTTGTTTTTTTCAAATCCTGCTTGGGAACTTTCTTCTCGCACCCCAACCAACACTGGCAGACTTGTGCCAATATATCCAGAAACCGAAGGACTGACTTCCAAATGGATTCGCTGGCAAATGCAAAATTTGATCAAATATGCCGATGACATCGTTGATCCAATCCCAGGAAATATCTTGCAAGGTTTGCATCTTCCTATTTTGAGTGAAGCTATTAAATTTATTCATTTTCCAAAAACACTCGCCGAATTTGAATTGGCTCAAAAACGTTTTGCTTTTGCGCAAATGTATTTAATTCAACTCGCCACGCAAAGAGTGAAGATTTCATGGGACAAGCAAAATGCTGTTTCAATTCCATTTGATGAAATTTTTATCAAAAATTTTGTCACTTCACTTCCCTTTACGCTCACTGGCGCACAAAGAAAAGCTGCTTTTGTAATTTTCAAAGATTTAGCAAAACCTGTTCCCATGAATCGCCTGCTCAATGGCGATGTGGGCTCTGGCAAAACAATCGTAGCTGCCATGGCAAGCTTAAGTGCCATCAATGCTGGCTTTCAAGTTTCCATCATGGCACCAACGGAAGTTTTGGCTAGGCAACATTTTGAAAGTATTTCAAAATTATTTTCCAAGCTTAATATTAATGTTGGTCTTTTGACTAATTCATATCAACTTCATGGAGCATGGAACATGGAACATGGAACAACAATACAGAAAAATTCCACCACGAAATCACCATCAAAAAAAGCGGTGCGTGAAGAGCTCTTGGAGAAATTAAAAACTGGAAAAATTAACATTATCATCGGAACTCATGCACTGATTCAAGAAAATGTACGTTTCAAAAATTTAGCATTGATTATTGTCGATGAACAACATCGTTTCGGCGTGGCGCAAAGAGCCTATTTGCAACAACAAATTGCCAAAATCAATGACGGCCTTACTGGGAAAATTCCACACTTTCTTACCATGACAGCAACTCCAATCCCGCGAACATTGACGCTTACTTTTTTTGGAAATCTCAATTTGTCAGTGCTGGATGAAATGCCAAAAAATAGAAAAATTATCATCACCAAAATAATCGGAGCGCGCGACCGCAAAAAAACTTATGACGACGTGCGCAGTGAAATAAAATCAGGACGCCAAGCTTTCATTATTTTTCCACTCGTGGAAGAGTCAAAAGTTCTCACTGAACTTAAGGCAGCGACCGAAGAACACAAAAGACTTTCAGAAGAAATATTTCCGGATCTTAAACTTGCACTGCTGCATGGCAAAATGAAGTCAGATGAAAAAGAAAAAGTGATGGAAGATTTCAAAAATAAAAAATATGACATTTTGGTTGCCACTTCTGTGGTTGAAGTTGGCATTGATATTCCTAATGCCAGCATTATTATCATTGAAGATGCTGACAGATTCGGCCTTTCCCAACTTCATCAATTTCGTGGACGCGTGGGACGAGGAGATCATCAATCATATTGTTTTCTTTTCACCAATAACAACAGCGCAAAATCCAAAGAAAGATTGATGGCACTCGTTGATCATGCTAGTGGTTTTGATATTGCGCAAATTGATTTTAAATTGCGAGGTCCTGGTGAATTTTTGGGCACTCGTCAATCAGGACTGCCCGACATCGCCATGGAACATTTGGCCAACACTAAACTTATTGAAGTCGCTCATGACTATGCCGAGCAGACTCTTGAAAATAGTCCCACCCTTGATGAATATCCACTGCTCCAAAAAGAGTTAGCCAAATTTCAGCAAAATATTCATCTTGAATAAAACCCTTTATTTTGCTAGAATTATAAGAGTCTAGTCTATATATTATCGCAATTTGAAATCATTTCCTCTTGAGACTACAGGTAGCGACAGCTTCCTCTAAGCTTTTAAATATAGTTTTCATTCAAAAGCGTGTCCTCAAAAGGAAATAACTTCAACTTGCACAGCATAACTTTTAAAATAATTCACCAATAAAAACATGAAAAAAGAAATTTTCAAAGCCTATGACATCCGCGGCATTTTTCCAACTGAAATTGACGAACTCGATATGTATAAAATTGCTACTGCTATTTGCCAATTCCTCAAACCTTCAGAATTGGTTGTTGGTTGCGACGTGCGTCTTTCTTCGCCAGCACTGAAGAGAGCAGCCATTAAAGCTATCACAGACCAAGGAATCAAAGTTATTGATGTGGGAGAAATTTCAACTGACATGCTATATTTTGCTGTTGCCAACTATGGATTTGCTGGAGGAATGACCATTACTGCTTCGCACAATCCCGGAGAATACAACGGACTCAAAATAGTTCGCGAACAATCAAGACCTATTTCTGGTGATACTGGAATTTATGAGATACGAGATATGGCCCTTGCACTTGAAATTAATGAATCAGTTTTAGGAGGAGAAATCAATGAAAGTCTTGTTGAAAAAAAAGATATCATGCAAGATTATGCTGAAAAAATTCAGTCATTTGCTGATTTTTCACAGTTCAGGAATTTCAAAATTGTAGCCAATCCAAATTTTGGAGTTGGCGGACGAGCGCTCACGGAAATTTTAAAAGAAACAAAAATAGATTTAGTGAAAATAAATTACGAACCAAATGGTAATTTTCCCAAAGGCAGACCTGATCCACTGATTCCAAGCAATCGAGAGGAAATTTCCAAGCTTGTCATTGAAAGCAAAGCTGATTTTGGAGTAGCTTGGGATGCTGACGCTGATAGATGTTTTTTCTTTACTGAAAAAGGAGAATTTATTGAAGGATATTTCATCACCGCCTTACTTGCCGAAATATTTCTCGAAAGAACAGTGGGTGAAAAAATAATCCATGACACTCGCCTAACTTGGGCTATTGAAGATATTTGCAAAAAAAATGGTGGGGTAAATGTGCCAACCAAAGCAGGACATGCATTTATCAAGGAACGTATGCGCAAAGAAAATGCTGTATTTGGAGGAGAAATGAGCGCACATTATTATTTCCGTGATTATTTCTTTTGTGATTGCGGAATGATTCCATTAGTGATGGTCATGGAATTTCTCTCTAAACAAGAAAAAACCTTTTCTCAAATTATTCAAGAAAAGTTTTGGGATAAGTATTATGTTAGCGGTGAAATAAACAATGAAGTTTCCAGTGTATCAGCAATCAGTGAAAAAATAAAAGCAAAATATGTTGCCAATGCAACCAAAGAAGAACTTCAGGATGGAGTTTCACTTGATTTTATTGACAGCGAAAATGAAAATAATAGCTGGAGATTCAATGTCAGAGGATCAAACACTGAACCACTCATTCGCCTCAATGTGGAAGCAAAATCACAAAAAATAATGGAAGAAAAACGCGATGAATTGCTTGCAATAATAAAGGAATAAATTTATTTTTTCAATACACTCAAGAAATTAACTATTGAAAAAATAGTGCATAAAAAAAACGGAACAAATTGTTCCGTTTTTTATTTCCAAAAAGATTTTTAGTTTGGCTTTATTTGCCTAAAGATATCCTTGAAGCTTTCAGATATTTTCTCAACGATTGTTAGTTGTGCATTTGGCGTTCTTAGTGAATATTCTTCTGACATAACATTATTCCCTTGCTGGTCAATAGATTTTAGTGAGAAATAATATGTAGTTCCTGGTTTAAGCATCGTTAGTACGATAGCGTGCTTTGTGCGAACTTGTTTATCAAGAGTAACCTCATTTTTGTTGCTACTTCCACCTTCCCTATAAATAATTGTAGCAGTGGCTAATTTATTAGTATTCCATGATATTATTGATTGTACTTTGTTTTTTGGTTGCAAATGATTCTCGCTCAAAACATTTTCAATCTGCAAAACCTCCTTATCTGCTTGATTGTTTTCATCAATATTTTTCTTATCATCCATATCCACAATTGCATCTGCCTGTTTGACTGATATAATCTTATCGTTAAAGGCCAACTTGCCGACTGGCACACAATTAGCAATCACCTCGCCAGTTGTGAAAAATTTTATTGGATCTCCTCCATTACCCCAGGACGATATAATTTTAGTGTGTGTTGGAGTTGAAGCATCTTTAACAGTAATGCGAACATAATAAACATTATTCTCCTGAAGAGAATCCACTGCAATAACATGCGTAATGGCGTACTCGTCTTCAATTGAACGTCTCACTAAATTCGTATAATTTTCATCAGAAAAAACTTCCACGACAGCCTTAGTGGCCAGTGGTTGATTTCCATTAGCACTATCGAGAGTTTTAAAAATGACAGTCACTTGATTTCTTGAAATGTTTCCTAGTAATATATCCCCTTTACCACTGGGAATATATATTTCAGCTTCTGGCTCCTTGGGGAATAAAACTGGTTCCGTCACAAAGCCAATGAAAACAAGAAGTACTGATGCTGAAATTGAAATAAAAAAAAGTTTAACATTTTTTTGATGTTTTTTTAGTTGTGTATAAGAACGAAATTTGTTTTTCTTAAATTTTGTAATTCTTATTTGATTTTCCGCTGAATCTAAAAAAATCCATTCCAGATATTCCAACACAAATGAAGGCATGCACCGCAAAATTTTCTTTAAATTTTTTTTCATTTTAAAAATATAATAAAAAATATTTATAACAAAAAATTATCCTAAATGCTAAGTAGAATAATTCAATTTAAGCATTTTTTTCAAGCAAGCTCTTAACTTTTTCAGCCACAGCACTAGGATTAAGCTTAACTTTTTCAAAAAAATCCTTTGCACCAAGCGCAAACACGGCTTGCCTGTCAGCATCACTTTCTAAATTTGAACAAACTATCACTGGAATTTTTCGATATTTTTCAATTTTCTGCATTTGCTCCAAAACCTCAAAACCATCCATTTCTGGCATCACAATATCAAGCAAGACCACACTTATTTGGTCGCTTTTTCTATTCAACCATTCCATGGCCTCTTTTCCATTTTTTGCTTGCAAAACCTCAAATCCCTTAACCGTAAGCGCCATCACATTTAGTTCCAACAGATCAGCATCATCATCGACAGCTAGGATTATTTTTTTTGTATTTTCCATTTTTTTATTGATATCTAAAACTTTCTTAAATAATAACACTTTAAATCATTATCACAAAATAAAACCGACTTTTGTTTTTACTTCTTGAATTTTTATCTTGGCAATTTCTTGCACCTTCTTGCCACCATCGCGCAAAATATTAAGAACATCTTCATCGCTCAATGAATTGAATTTTTCCTGAAATGGCGTTAGAAATGCAATGATAACTTCAGCCAATTCAGCTTTAAAATCACCATAACCCTTACCGACATATAGCTTCTCAATCTCCTGTGAAGTTTTTCCTGAAAAGGATGCGTAGATATTAATCAGATTCCTAAGTGCTGGCTTTTCGTCGCTATACACAATTTCACTACCAGAATCTGTTACGGCTTTTTTAATTTTCTTTCTAATCATTTCTGGTTCATCCAAAAGTTCAATGCGATTATAAATTGATTCGGCAGATTTGCTCATTTTCTTGACTGGATTATCAAGTCCCATCACGCGCATCCCTTCTTCTCTAATAAAAACTTCAGGAATTATAAAAGTTTGTCCAAATTTATGATTAAATCTTTTAGCCAAATCCCGAGCCAATTCCACATGTTGTTTTTGATCTTCTCCTACTGGCACAACCTGTGTGTCATATAGCAAGATATCAGCAGCCATTAAAACAGGGTAATCATAAAGTCCAACACTAGCGCTTTCAATTCCACCATTAACAGCTTTGTCTTTAAATTGAGTCATTTTGTCCAGCTCGGGCATTTTCGTGATGGTGTTTAAAATCCACATCAACTCCGCATGTTCACTCACCTGTGACTGCACAAAAATTGAAGATTTTTTTGGATCAATTCCTGCTGCTAGATATATTTTAGCAATTTCAATGGTTTTTTTTCTAAGAGCTTCTGGATCTTGCGGCACTGTGATAGCATGCATATCCACCACGCAAAAAATAGATTCGTATTCGTCTTGCAATTTCACCCAATTAGCAATTGCTCCAAGATAATTTCCAATATGTAGATTTCCGCTTGGTTGTACTCCTGAAAAAATTCGTTTCTTTGAACTCATAACATTTCCTTATTATTTACATTAGAACCTCTTTTATCTTAACAAAAATAACCATTCTCTGCAATAATAGCGGCCAACAATAAAAAACTTCGCTATTAGCAAAGTTTTTTTATTTTTTATCACAAAGCAAATCCAAGGAAATGACCGGATTTACTCCAAATAGCATTTGGCACTTATTTTTTCAAGAATTTTTGAATACTATGCGCAGCAATAGATCCTTCTGAAGCAGCAGTGATAATTTGCTTAAACTTATCAGAGCCAGTAGTGATGTCGCCTGCTGCCCAAATTCCTTTTTCATTTGTTCTGCCAGATGGATCAACTTTAATATATCCCTCCTCATCCAAATCAATGCCGAGATTGCTTATTAATTCAGTCATAGGATCGGAGCCAATTTCAGCAAAAATACCATCAACTTTTAAAATTTCGCTTCCCCTGTATGGATTATCCAAGACAATTTCTTGAACCTTTTGATCACCTTTAATTTCTTTAATATTGGTTATGAATACTTTTTCTATTTTTGGATTTTTATCAATTGCTTCACCCCAAAAAGCCTCGGAGCGCAATTTTTCTCCCCGATAAATCATATATACTTTCGCGGCAATGTCTCCCAAGAACACAGCGGCTCCAGCAGCACTGTCATTTCCGCCCACAACTGCCACAGTTTTTCCTTTATAAAAAAATCCGTCGCAAATTGCGCAATATGAAACTCCTTTGCCGGCAAATTCTTTTTCACCAGTCACCCCCAAATGCCTATGCTTTGTTCCCATCGCCAGCAAAACAGCTTTAGCCTGTATTTTACTACCATCGCTAACAAGCAAGGAGAATTTTTCACCTTCCTTTTTTATTTCATCAACAAGTAGTGGCAAAATTTGAGTGCCGTAAGATTTGACGTGCTCGGCTGAATTATTGGCAAACTCCCAACCCTTAATCTTTTCCGTACCCAACCAATTTCCAATTTCATGAGTTTGAGTAGTAAGCCCGCCAGCTATTCCACCAATCACCACATTTTTAATTCCATAGCGAGAAGCATAAATAGAAGCAGAAAGGCCAGCGGGGCCAGCACCAACAATTGCAAGGTCGTAAGTCAAGTTCATAAAGTTCATCAAGTTCATCAAGTTCATCAAGAAAATGCAGTAATTAATTTATTTATAAATTAACTCATAACTGCGCAACTCAATAAGCTTGAAACTTTTTTATCTTATCTTATTTTTTTAGAATAAACTTTCTAGCTCTTTTTTCAATTCTTCTTTTGATTTGAAACCAATAACTTCCTTGATAATTTTTCCATCCTTGAAAATTTTCATATTAGGAATACTTTGGATTTGATATTGCTGTGCCAAGTCTTGATGCGCAGCAACTTCCACATCTAATTTCGCAATTTTTACTTTACCTTCAAATTCTTCAGACAATGCCTCAAGCACTGGAGTCATCATTTTGCATGGTCCACACCAAGGTGCCCAAAAATCAACCAACACGATTTGCGTTGACTCTATAACTTCAGCTTTAAATGTTTTTTCTGTCAGATCAATAACTTTTGTCATACGTTTTATTGTTAATTATTTAAACTTATTTTTGTAATGCAATATTTTTAAAAAATTTCCGAGAAGTTTTGATTTTATCCAAAAATTGCGGATTATTTTAAAAAACGATATCAATGCTGTGCCGAGTGTGAGTATTTTTTAGTTATAAAATAAAATTTTGAGTTATTTTTTACAAAATATTGCATTGCAAAAATAAACACATTTCATATAGATTACTTCATCTTCAACAATGTTTTTAGATAGACCTCATCTATTTTCTTTTTTCCCTCCCACTTGCAAACAAAATCATTTTTAAGCATTTCAATGCCAATCATGGAAACTGCCTCACGAATGGCGCTGATTTGAGTGATAATATCAATGCACTCTTTTTGCTCCTCAACCATCCGTCTGATTCCCTTGAGTTGACCTTCGACTCTTGAAATCCTGTTTAATATTTTTGTCCGCTCCTCTTGTTCACTTTTTTTCTCAATTATTTTTTTTGCCATCTTAATCCCACAAGCATAGACAATTTCAAATCCTGCCTAGCAGGTTATTATTGGAAATTGAAAATTGTGAATTAAAAATTAATAATACAATATACCCACTGGGGGTATATTAACATGTTAATAATATTTGTCAACTATTTCTAGAAACGAAAGTGTTTTGAATTTTTAATCTTGGGTATTATCAAGAGATTTACTGCATAAAAAACAACTACCGCTATAGCCATGCTTCCTAATATATCAATAGTATGATGAACTCCAGCCAATACCCGAGAAATTCCAACTATCAATGCCAAGACAAACAAAGCAATCCCTATTTTCTTATTAAACGAAAAAATTACTACTGCCACAGCACTAGCCAAAAGCGTGTGATCCGAAGGAAAACCATTATCAGCGACATGTGCAACAAGCGGCACAAATCCGCCAGCTGGTGGACCAGTCACAAATGGACGCGGATCATAATACAAAAGTGATGCCAATTTGGCAATCACATACGAAAGTGGCAACACTATCAAAGCAAGTATTACTATCTCGCGCTGTTTTTTTCTATCCTGATTGAAGATATAAAATATGGCAATTAAAATCAACAGGTACACAAGATATTTAGCTCCAAAGATTATAAGAGTATTCATGAAAATTTTTATTTATATTTAATTTACACAACTCAATTGTACCGCTAATTTAGCTTTTTTCCAATCAATAAAATATTTCTACCATCCACAATTTCGCATTTTTCAATTTCAAATCCAGCTTTGGTGAAAAGTTTTTTCAATTCTCTTTTTGTGAAAGCGTGATGGAAACGCTCAAACTTTTTCCCCTCATTGTCCGTAAAAGAAATGTAACAATCGTTCCAATCTAACTGCGCTGCTGGAGGTTCAACCTCCCTTATGGAGGTTGAACCTCCAATATGCGCACGTATTTTATTTTTCCAATTTTGCCAAATATTTTTGCGATATCTTGGTTGCCAAAGATTCCAAACAGTTATCACGACATATCCACCAGACTTTGTCACCCTAAAAAGCTCCTTGGCAATATCTTCCCTATATTTTTGCGATGGGAAATGATGAAAAACTGCGATACTGTATATATTATTGAAATTTGCATCAGGAAATGCTAGACTGATTTGACTTGGAGAAATCTTTTTAAATTCAACCTTTTCTGAACCATAAGTTTCAGTCGCATCTTCGATGAGTTGTTCAGATATATCCAGGCCAACATACTTGATGTTTTTATTTCCGATCAGTTCCAATAATCTCCCGTTTCCACAGCCATAATCAAGAACATTATCCTCCTCATTTACGTATTCACCGATAAATTCAAGATTACGCCAAAAATGTTTCCGCGTTTGCGAAAACTTTTGCGAAATCATATCATAACCATGCTTCGTCTGTGATAATATTTTTTCTACTGTTTCTTTTTGCATAAAATCGTGGAGAATCGTGGAGGTTCAACCTCCAGTAATAAAATTATTATAGGCGTTTAATCTTCTAATAAATACTTCTCTGATTCTTTTTTATTTTTCAAATAAAGCGCATTTATTTTCAAAAATTCTAAACATTCTTCGCTATTATTAAATTGCTTAATAATAGATTCTAGATTGCATATATTCAAATTACCACTTTGAATTTTTTTATATTCACCTAGACTTGAATACTTCCAATCTGTATCGCCAAGACCATGAATAAAATGATTATGATTCACGTACGCAGCGAGGTATAGAAGATATTCATTTGAATCCACATAAACAGACTTAAATCTTCCTTGAAAAAGCGCTCCGGATCTTTTATTTTTTTTATTAAAATACATCGAATAAGAAGTGCCCAATCTATGCATGAACTTTTTTATACCATCTTCTTCAAGTTGCTTCAGTATGAAATGATAATGATTGGGATTTAAACAATATGCAATAATTTCAACAAGTGGTTTCTCGGAGCGCCGTGGAGGTTCAACCTCCATAAGGGAGGTTGAACCTCCAGCATTCACCGCGCATCTTTTTTCTCTTAAATATTTCTCATACAAGCTTCCTATTGGCTCCAGACAATTAAATTCAACGAGTGATATCAAAAAACGATGATAATCCGCATCATCCAAAAATACTTCGCGCTTATCAACTCCGCGATTGTAGATGTGATAATATTCTCCAATGGCAAATTCAGTCTTTCTCATAACCCCAGCATAACAAATTTCCTCCGAAGGTTCAACCTTCGGAGGAAATAATACACTTCAGAATTGGAGAAATTAGGAGCCCAACATGAAGTAGATCAATTGCTATTTATTTTACTTCCATACTCCTGAACAATTATTTATACCAAGAGTACCCGATACTGATCCCTTAACTCCATCGACGCTAACTGTTGTTACAGAAGTATCCTCTGGATTCCAGGTTATATTACCATTGCTATCACTCGAATCAAACCCAGGGCTAGTACAAGAAGCCACTAAACTATTCACCCATCCAGAATCACAAGCTCTACCAATAGCTCGTGCTTTAATAGAACCATTAGTATAATTAGCATAAGATTTAACATATACATTACCATATATAGCAGTTCCTACGCAATCTGCACCCACATTATTTTCCAAAAAAACACCAGCTTTTCCAATTTTAACAAAATTCATGCCCGTACTTCCGATATTTGTAATACTTTTTCCACCCATATTTAAATCCTGTGTCGCCGTGTGATTTCCCAAGTTATCACCAGCTGCAGGAACGGGGGCATTTGCCTGTGTAGCAGTTATTTGCTTGGTTCCATCCGGGAAAATAATCCCGTTACCAGCTCCTGAAATATTAGCATCTCCTGTAACCAACAATGTTGAAGCTACAATTCCTGTTGCACTAAAATTACCAGCCTTTCCCTGTCCAATAATTCCAGTATTAATTGGTGCTCCGATATTTTGAGTTGGTGGTGCAGCTGTTGGTTCAGTCCAAGCTTTGGCAAATTGAAGAAGTGTTCCAAGTGCTGTGGCGCTAATTACTATCCCAAAGACATAGCCGATAGATTTTAATTTTGTTTTCATGTTTATTTTTTAAGATTATTTATTTTTAAAAAGAATATTAAAATACATCTCTATTATACCCCCCCCCGAGATAGTGCGTCAAATTTTGAAATTCGTGAAAATAAGTGCTTCGTGGAGTGTCAACCTCCATTATGGTGGTTGAACCTCCACGAAGTTTCCAAGAAGCCTTGCATGATGTAGTTTAATCCTTTAGGCTATATGGATGGATAAAAATTACGACAATTTTATAATATCCGCAATTGAAGAGCTTTCTGAAAATGGAAGTGACTTTAGTAAACTCAAAAAAAGTCTTTGTAAGAGATTTGGCGTGCCCATGCCGACCAATGCCAATTTGCGTGACAGATATAATCAACTTATTGAGAAAAGAAAAATCAAAAAATCTCTTGCTTTTGAAAAAATACTTTTGAGCCGAGCTATCCGCACGCAATCAGGCGTGGCCGTGGTGGCAGTCCTGACCAAGCCTTCAACATGCCCTGGAAAATGCATCTATTGTCCCTCTGAAAAAGATATGCCTAAAAGTTATCTTTCCAATGAACCAGCTGTGATGCGAGCTATTGATTCACAATTTGACCCCTATCGCCAAGTGCAAAGTCGCCTGCGATCACTGGAACTCAATGGCCACCAAACAGACAAGATTGAACTCATTGTGATGGGTGGGACATTTAGTTATTTTCCCAAGAGCTACCAGAAGAAGTTTATTTATCGATGTTTTAAGGCCTGCAATGATTATGGAAGAAAGCCGCAAATCATCAGTCATCAGTCATCAGAAATTCCAAAATTACTTTTAGCAGAACAAAAGAAAAATGAACGTACTAAACATAGAATTATAGGCTTAACTCTTGAAACACGCCCTGACTATATAGACGAAGCAGAAATTTTAAATTTCAGAAATCTTGGCTGCACCAGAGTTGAACTTGGAGTGCAGAGTCTTTATGATGACGTGCTTGAATTTAACCAGCGCGGTCATCTTATCAGTGAAACAGTTCGCGCCACCAAACTACTCAAAAATGCTGGTTTCAAGATAAATTTTCATATGATGCCTGGACTTCCAGGGTCAACCCCCGCGCGCGATTTCAAGATGTTTAAGGAGTTATTTAACAATCCTGATTTTCAGCCTGATATGCTCAAAATATATCCTACCGTTGTACTTCGCGACAGCCTGCTTTATGATATTTGGAAAAAAGGAAATTACAAACCACTTAGCAATAAAACATTTGAAACATTAGTTTTAAAAATTAAAAATGAAGTCATCACTCCCTATGTGCGCATTGCCAGACTCGTACGCGATGTGCCAACTTCTTCTATTATTGCTGGACCAACTATTTCCAACTTGCGCCAAATAATTATTCCACAGTCCCATTGCCCTTGCATTCGTTGCCGCGAGGTTCGTGAGGGTTACTCTATCAAAGAAGAAATTGTGTTAGATCGCATTAATTATCAAGCATCTGAAGGACAAGAAATATTTCTACAATATGTTTCGCCAGACAAGAAAAAACTTTTTGCACTTTTGCGTCTGCGAATTCCCAATGGAGGTTCAACCTCCATTATGGAGGTTGAACCTCCATTGCTTGAAATTATCCCAGCTCTAAAAAATGCTGCGCTCATTCGCGAAGTTCATACTTATGGAAAACTAAAAAAAATCACAAAGGAAAATCCAGCTTCCCTGCCCGCATCACTATGCGAAGCGCTTCCGGAAGGTCCTCAACATATTGGGCTTGGAAAGAGACTTCTGCTTGAAGCTGAAAGAATCGCCAAAGAAGAATTTGGTCTTAAGAAAATTGTAGTAATTTCAGGAGTCGGCGTGCGCAATTATTATCGAAAAAATGGCTATAGACTAAAAGATACTTATATGATAAAAAGTATTTAGCTATTGACAAGTGAAGCTTTTTTTGTTACTATATAAAGTGTTCTCTTCAGTGTATTATGCCTTATTAAGGCCATCCCATAGAGTAAAAAGGAGGAAGAATGAGAAGCATAAAATTAGCAGGGATGATTTTTGCACTGTTTTGTCCAGGCACATTACCACTGGCTTTTGCATTTATTGGTATCAGGACAATGCTATGCAAAAAACAACAAAATATCCATTTGCCACTAGCAAGCCACAAGCCCATGGCTCCCTGGCACAGGTTCTCCGCAACCAGCAGGGATTATCGCGTGCATGCCTTTGAGGAAGCCCGCAAGGAAGCAAAAAAACACTAAAGAAAAAACGGAACAGCAGAAATCTGCGTTCCGTTTTTTATTTTTACTAAAATATTTTTATCACTCCCCTGCCAATTGTCCACAAGCAGCTTTAATTTCTTCACCAAGACTTTTTCTGATGGTGGCATTAACTCCATGCTTTTCTAGTTCTTGCTTGAAAATTTGCGTACGAGTTTTTGAAGAAGGTTTTAAATCATCGCTAGTAGCATTATATCGAATCAAATTCATATGCAATAAATGTGTGTTTCCAACTGAATAAATAAAGTCAGAAAGAAGTTTTGCATCCAGCGCAGTGTCATTAATTCCGTCCAGCATTATATATTCCAAAAATACTTTTCGATTAGTAATGGTGAAATATTTTTTAAGCGAATTTTTCAGTGATTCTAAATTATCTCTTTTATTCACTGGCATGTAGTGATCACGTTTTTTGTCATCAGCGAAATGAAGAGAGATGGCCAAATTTACTTGTGGAAATTCATTTGCCAATTTTTCAATTCCTTCCACTATTCCAGAAGTAGAAACAGACAGTGAGCGCGAACCAAAACCAAAAAGTTTTTCATCAATCAGATTCTTAATACTCTCGCTAACTTCTTTCCAATTCAAAAATGGTTCACCCATTCCCATATAAACAATATTGGAAAAATTCCCTTCTCCATTAGTTGTCTGATTATTTTTTTTCAAATACTGCCGCCAAAACAAAACTTGATCAGTGATTTCTTCTGCGGTCAAATCTCGTTTGAATCCAATTTTTCCAGTCGCGCAAAATTTGCATCCCATCGCACAACCCACTTGGCAAGAAATACAAGCCGACCAGGTTCCTGGTTTTGGAGAAATGAGGACTGTTTCAATCAATTCACCATCGCTCAATTTCAAAAGCGCCTTGATAGATTGCCCGCCTGCAACGCTATGCGTAGCATTGCGGGCAGGCCCGTCTTTGGCAATCAAAACTTTTTCAACCTTGAAGGAAAGAAGCTGCAACTGGTTTTCCATTTTTTCACGCAAATCCTTGGAAAGAGTTGTAATTTCAGCAAACGAACTCACACTATCAGCAAAAATAGCTTTTTGGATCTGCCCCAAGCGAAATTTCGGCAAATTATTATCTTGCAAAAATTGACCAAGTTTTTCAATATTCATTCAGTAGTAAAAATTAAAATGAGCTATGCTCAAATAAATTCTTTTATTATTTTTTCAGCTTCTTTCAAGTTATGTATTTCCCAATCGCAAAATTTATTTTTCTCGTCGCAATATCTTCCCTCCTTACGACAGAGCAAAAAAGTGTGCATCTTGGGTAAGGTTTTTTTTATTTCCTCTACTTGCTCAATACGGTCATCAATAAAAAATATTTCTTCATTAAAATCTACCTTCATCTCTCTCATTACGCTATTAATAGCTTCTGATTTCAAATCTTTTGTTACAATACAACCGTTTACCAGCTCACTAACACCACAAGATACAATTTTTTCATTTTGAAATACTGGCAAACCAAAAGAAACAAGATATACATTTTCTTTGCCAACAAATTTCAAAAATTCAAAAACATCCTCAAAAACAAAACCAGAAAGATTGCTAATATGCAACATAAAATTCTCACGCACTTTTTTCATGTTCAACGATTCATTTTTTTCAATTCGATCAAACATAGCCCAAGGATCAAATAATTTTATTCCATCTTTTTTATCGGTAGTATAATAATGTTTTTGAAACATTTCTTCATTTATTCCATTATCAGCAAAAAAAATTCGAAGATCTGCCACGAATTCTTTAGTATTAAAAATAACATCATCAAAATCAATAAATACCTTCATGACTTTTTTAACTTAAAAATTTCAATATGTTCAAAGCAATGTAACCATAACAAAATCCCAAAATAATTCCAGCCAAAATATCGCTAGGATAATGCATTCCATTATATAAGCGAGAGAAAGCCATGCCAATAATGATTACCGCAGCTGCAAAAATCAAAGATGGATAAAAGGTTGTTATCACAAAAAACATTGCCACTGTCGTTGCCATATGACTTGATGGAAAAGAAGAATCACTGAATTTCCTGCCGATAGGTTTTATTAAATCAGGATATGCAATATATGGACGCTTTCTTTTTGCGATAATATGTATCAGTAAATGCTTGATAATTCCCTCTGTGATAATAAAATGTAATGCAGCTACTATAACTATAACTTTAAGAAAAGGACTGGTAATTTCAGGATGTTTCATTATTGCCAAGATAACCATTATTGCCCAAAAAAAAGATAGGAACCTGATTGAATTCACAAAACCAAAAAAAATATCAAGCCTCTTTCCTCCAAGCTGATTAAAATAGATAACAATTTTTTTCTCAAATTCGTGCATAATTTTTTTAAATAAATTGTAAAACTATCATAGCCAAAACAGCAATAAACATAGCTCCCACAGAAAACCAACCAGAAATTATAACCCAAAGAGGACTCGTTTCTTTCCCCATTATTTTTTTATCCTGTCCTATTTTCATTATTATTGCCAGTAGAGGCAACGCAATTATTCCGTTAAGAAAAGCTGACCAATACAGTGCCACGATAGGATTGATACCGAGAAAATTAAAAGCTAAGCCTATAAAAATAGAAAAGATTATCACTAAATAAAAACCTTTAGCTCTGGAAAAATTTTCTTCCAATCCACTTCTCCATCCCATAAGTTCACTAAGAGCATACGCTCCGCTCCCTGCCAATATCGGTACAGCCAAAAGACCAGTGCCGATAATTCCTAGAGCAAAAAGGAAGAAAGCATAATCGCCAGCAAATGGTCTAAGCGCTAGCGCTGCGTCTTGAGCTGAATCAATATTAGTTATTCCATTAGCAAAAAGAACATTGGCAGTCGTGAGCACAATAAAAAAGAAAACGACATTAGCAAAAATCATTCCAGTATTTACGTCAACTCGCATTTTGCAAACTCTTGAATGACAGGCATCTTTGGTGCGAAGTGAATGATTCATTTTGCCATCTTCTACTTCTTCAGATGCTTGCCAGAAAAAAAGATAGGGTGTAATCGTAGTTCCAAAAATCGCGATCATAGCGAAGATATATTCCTTGGAAAAAACAATCTGTGGCAAAAATGCATTTTTTAAAATAAGCGTCCAGTTTGGATGGGTAGCGAAACCTGCAATAATATAAGCAAAAAGAGAAATGGTAAGCCATTTTAAAAATTTCACATAGACATGATATTTCACGAAAACTTCCAACAAAATTATAATCAAAGCGAAAAGAATAGCTCCATAATAATAATTAAATCCACTCACCATATTCAATGATGCTGCCATTGCACCTAAGTCCGCTCCAATATTAACCACGTTAGCGATTATTAAAATCACAACAGCTGTCATTACGGTTCTTTTTTTGAAATATTGCTTAAGCACTGCGCCTAGACCCTTATTTGTAACTATTCCAATACGACCGCAAGTTTCCTGAATTGCTAGCATCATAGGAAGAAGCCATGCAGCCATCCAAAGAATCGCCATGCCAAATTGTGCTCCAACTGATGAATAAGTTCCGATGCCACCTGGATCATCATCAGATGCTCCCGTAATAAGCCCTGGCCCAAGCGCCCTAACAAACAAATACGCCTTATTCAAAGGTGTGCCAATGATAGCGCGAGCGACAGCAACTTCCGGTGCTGCAATTCGTAGTGTTCCATCAAGCGCTCTTACTGCCTCAATCTCACCCCAAATGATAAGCTTCTTGGCCAACACCAAAGGGATACCCAATTCCCTTCTGAATTCGGAAAGAGTCAATAATTTTTCTGTATTTTTTTCTGAAACAATATTATTCATTTCTTCTTTTTGTTGTTCCACAATATTAATTAATCCAAACATATAAGCACCCAAGCATACAAACGAAAAATTTATCCGTGCTTGAATTATCAAGCGTTAGCATGTTTACGTGTTTTTATGTTTAAATATTTAAATGATCCTATGTTATTTTCTTAATTATATCCTCATATTCGCCTAACTCCAAAATCATCATCAAAATTTTCGCCAATTTGTCACTATCATGACGAATAAAAGCCCTTTGAATTGCCAATGAGTCAGTTTTGGCATACTTGGGTTTTTTATTACTAAGAATATTAGCTCGCACAATTCGATACTTTCTCTTTAAATTTTTATTCTCTTCAAATTTTACCAATAATTCATTTTGACTTTCATATTTTTCAATCAATTTTGTGCTTGGTTTTTTTACGTTAAAAGTCACAAAATCAATTCGCTCACTTCCGATATATTTATTTATTGAATCAACATATTCATCTAAAGTGAATTTTTCGGTGTGGCCTTTCTTATTAACCAAGTTGCAATTATACACAACCACTGCCTTCGTTTTTCTGATAGCCTCCGCGATACCAGTTACCAACAAGTTAGGCACAATACTGCAATAATGGTTACCTGGACCAATAATTACAATGTCCGCTTCAAGAATTTTTTCAACAGCACTTTTATTAGCCTCGGCTCTTGGTGATAAATAATTTTTTTTTATTCCTATTTTTTCAATATTAAAATTATGGTTTATTTCATTTTCTCCGCAAATTTTTTTTCCATCATTGAGCTCCATAAAAAGATTTGTGTCCTGATCAGTGACAGGAATAACATTGCCCTTAACATTCAAGATTCCCGAAGCCTCTTCAACTCCTTTGGAAAAACTTTTATTTATTTTTTCCAGAGCTGACAAAAAAAGATTGCCAAAATTATGACCTTTAAGCCCACCTTCTTCGAAGCGATAATTCATCAAACTGCGCAGCATTTTCGATGAATCGCTAAGTGCCACCAAACATTGGCGCACATCTCCCGGTGGAAGCACGCCTAATTCATCGCGCAAAACTCCAGTTGAGCCACCATCGTCAGCCATGGAAACAATAGCGGAAATATCCACTGCATATTTCTTAAGCCCGCTAAGTAAAGTAAAGCTTCCAGTTCCTCCACCAATTGTTACTATTCTCTTTCGCATCATATAACCATTAAATCACACAAACATGTAATCATGAAAACAAAAAATGCATCTCTTTGTTTAAATATTTAAATGTTTAAATGATTAGTTGAACTTACTTATTTCACTTTCTGCTTTTTTCAAATCATCAGGATTTCCAATCGGAAACCATCCCATGGATTTTTCAACTTTAACCGAAAAATCTTTTGCCATCACGGCAAGTGCTTGCGGCAAACCATATTCACCATTTCCAATAGAAACCAGCGCATAATCAAAAAATTTCTTATTCAATTTGTATAATCCAGTATTCACAAAAACTATCCCTGGAGTATCAGATTTTTCAACTATTTTATCCAAATCGCCATTTTCATTAAGAGATATCGTGCCAAATAATTTCGGATTTTCCATTTCCAAGGCAACTATTGATAAGTCATTTTTCATATTTTTTTCAATATCTTCTCGCAGATACAAATCATCACCCATCATTACCACGAAATCATTTTTGACAAAATCCTTCACCAACATCACTGCGCCACCAGTACCATTCAACTGCTCTTGCGCAACATAGGAAATTTTTCTTCCAGCAAAATAATTTCCAAAATATTTTTGAATTTGATTTCCCAAATATCCAATCACAAAAATAACTTCATCAATTTCTCTAGGAAGTGCTTCCAGCTTATAAGCCAAGATAGGCTTACCATTAATTTCCAGCATCGGCTTTGGAACACTTTCAGTCAAATCTCGCATGCGTGTTCCACGTCCTGCTGCCAAAATCACAATCTGCATGAATTTTATTTTAATATATGACTTATGTTTAGCAACTTGAAATTATCTACCTATGCAACAACTATATTGATTAATTTTCCTGGCACAAAAATAATTTTTTTAATTTCCTTGCCATCAGTGAAAACTTTCACCTTTGGATTCTCGAGAGCCGTTTCTTTGATTTCATCTTCAGTCACATCTGACGCCACCATCAAACGCTCACGCACTTTTCCATTCACTTGCACCACCATTTCAACCTCATCATCTTGCATCAAGCTCTCATCAGCTGAAGGCCATTTCTCAAGAAAGATACTATTTTTATTTCCAATATTCTCCCAAATTTCTTCTGCCAAATGAGGCGCAAAAGGTGCCAACATGACAAGCAATAATTCATAATCAGTTTTCGCTATTTGAATTTCTTTTTCAAAAGAATTAATCAAGATCATCATTTGAGAAATGGCAGTATTGAATCTAAAATTTTCAATGTCGTCAGAAACTTTCTTGATAGTTTTATGAAGCAAAGTGATAATTTTTTTATCGCCACTTATATCGTCTTTGATCAAAGTTTGAACTTTCCAGACCTTATCCAAAAACCTACTAAGTCCGATAATATTTTGAGTATTCCATGCTTTCATTTCTTCAAGCGGTCCCATGAACATTTCATATAAACGCAATGCATCTGCTCCAAATTCAGCCACCACCTCATCAGGATTCACAACATTACCAAGTGATTTTGACATTTTCCTGCCGTCAGACGCCATGATCATACCCTGATGACGCAACTTTAAAAATGGTTCATCAAAATTAATATAACCAAATTTTTTCAAAGCTTTTGTGAAAAAACGTGCATATAGCAAATGCAAAACAGTGTGTTCAGCGCCACCCATATACATATCAACAGGAAGCCATTTGGAAATATTTTCTTTGGATGCAAATTCTTTTTCATTTTTTGGATCAGCAAATCGTAGATAATACCAAGAAGAACAAACGAAAGTATCCATGGTGTCAGACTCACGCCTGGCTTTTTTTCCACACTTAGGGCAATTAACTTCATGAAATGTTTTCGAATAAACCAAGGGAGATTCTCCCGTTGGTTTGAAATCAACATCGGTTGGCAGCAGTACTGGCAAATTTTCTTCCTTTTCTGCAACCTCTCCACAATCCTCGCAATAAATAATTGGGATCGGAGCACCCCAATAGCGTTGACGAGAAACGAGCCAATCGCGAAGTTTGTAATTTATTTTTCTTTTTCCAATTCCTTCTTTCTCAAGCCAAGCAATCATTTTCTCGCGTGCATCTAAAGAATTTAATCCTGAAAATTCTCCAGAATTTTTCAATATACCATCCAATGTAAATGCCATTTCTAAAATATTACCACCAGCAACAACCTCCAATATCTCTAAATCATATTTCTTGGCAAACTCAAAATCTCTTTCATCATGTGCTGGAACTGCCATTACTGCGCCTGTTCCATATTGACTCAAAACATAATCAGCCACAAATAATGACACTTCTTGACCATTAAATGGATTTATAATTTTTATTCCCTTAAGTTCAACTCCCGTTTTTTCTTTTGCCTCCATTCGCTCAAGATCTGATTTCTTTTTTGCTTGACTTAAATATTCAGCAACCTCATCCCAATTTAAAATTTGAGATTGAAGCTCGCCAATCATTGGATGTTCTGGGGCAAGCACAACATAAGTGATTCCAAAAGCAGTATCTACCCTAGTTGTGTAAACTTTAATTTTTTGTTCAGTTCCAGCAACTGCAAAATCAAATTCAGCACCCTGGGATTTTCCGATCCAATTTTTTTGTGCAATCTTGGTTGAATTTGGCCAATCGATATTTTCCAAACCATTTATCAATCCCTTAACATCTCCGTTTTCGCCAGCTTGATCCTCAATAAAATCAGTAATCTTAAAAAACCATTGTTCCAAATCTTTTTGGACAACTTGATTTTTGCAGCGCTCACATGCGCCATCTACAACTTGTTCATTAGCCAGAACAGTCATGCAAGAATCGCACCAATTAACTTTGGCTTTCTTTTTGTATGCCAGTCCATTTTTATATAAAAACAAGAAAAACCATTGTGTCCATTTATAATATTCTGGACTCGAAGTGTCAATTTCACGAGACCAATCATAGGACATTCCCAAACTTTTAATTTGCTTGGTGAAATTTTGGATATTTTGATGAGTAGTTGCATTTGGATGGGTGCCATTTTTGATTGCAAAGTTTTCTGCTGGCAAACCAAAAGCATCCCAACCAATTGGATGAAGCACATTGAAACCATTCATGCGCTTGAATCGAGAATAAATATCCGTGGCAGCATAATTTTCCACATGCCCAACATGAAGACCTGCGGCAGACGGATATGGAAACATATCCAAACAATAAAATTTTTCCTTCTTAGAATTTTCCTGGGCTTCAGATAATGATGATTGCGCAGCCCATTTATCTTGCCATTTTTTTTCAATTTCACTTGGCGTATATTTATTCATGTTTCTGCGAGTTACAAATTAAAGTAAAGAGTGAATATATTTTCTTTTAAGGCAATTGAGAGCGACAGCTATCATTAGCTCTTGGATATGTTTTTCATCCAAGAAGCGTGCCGAAAAAGGAAACATATGAGCGACTTATTTATACAATAAAAAATAAGAATGTATGTAAACGATTTTTGAGCATAGCCAATGTTTCATAAAAAAATACCGCTTTTCTTTCATTTTAGCGGTATTTTGACAATTTAGCAATATGTGAAAGTGCTTATTTCCCCTTTTCTTGAGCCTCAAAAGCCAAGAATGTATTTTCCAAAAGACAGGCAATTGTGACGGGTCCAACGCCTCCGGGAACTGGTGTGATATGACCATCAAGTGCTTCAGTTGAGCCAAAATCAACGTCTCCCAGCACCTTATCACCAACCTTGGTAATACCACCATCAATAACGATAGAGCCACTTTTAAGCATTTGACCCTTCAAGAGCTCTGGCGAGCCTACAGCGCTTACCACGATGTCTGCATCCTTAATTTGCTCAAGATTCAAGGATATATTTTCCACCAGTACATATTGAGTAAATATTTTTTTATTCTCCATCATCACGCTCATTATTTTTCCAAAATCATCAGAGTTTGCAATGACGACTGCTCTCTTCCCACTCAAGTTCTCTTTTGCATTTTCAATTAATTGCATAATAGCGCGTGGGAAAACAGGCAAAATACCTTTTTCTCCATCAAGGAAAAGCCTTGAATTTGTTGGATGAAAACCATCCACATCTTTTTCGGGATCAATAGCGGCAATTATTTTTGTTGTGTCAAAACCAGCAGGCAGTGGCAACTGAACAATGATGCCATGCACATTTTCATCCAAATTCAACTTATCAATAAGTTGCAAGACTTCATTTTCAGCAATGTTTTCCGCTAGTTCAAATTTAAAAAAATTCATGCCAATCTCTTGGGCTTTTTTTTCCTTAAGCGAAACATACAATTGAGAAGCCTTATCAGTTCCAATCAAAACAACCGCCAGACCTGGTTTTTTTTCGTAGCCAGAAATAGAGCCCTCAAGACGCTCCAAAATACTATCTGCAATAGGTTTTCCATATAATAACTTCATATATTCATTTAAGCATATAAACATTTAAACATGCAAACAAAAAAGAGCAACTCAAGTGCTCTTGTATAATGTATCTCGTATTTTGTATAAAGTATAAATGCATTTCTGTTCCATACATAATACATGATACATGATACAAGATACATGCTACTTGTATCTTAGTGCATCCAATGGATCGGTTTTACTAGCACGACGTGCAGGAAAAACACCAGTAAGAAAGCCCACAATAGCAGAGCCTACTAAAATCCAAAGAACTAATGCAGTTGGAGTAAAAAACAATGATACCTTTTGACCACCAAACCTAATAGCCACAAAGTTAATCGCATAATTGAAAAATTGTCCACCAAGCCAACCAATAATAACACCAGCCACTCCTCCCAAAAATCCCATGATAGCTGATTCCATCAAAAACATCACAGAAATACCAAGATCAGAAGCTCCAATTGATTTCATAATCCCAATTTCTTCAGTTCTTTCAAGCAAAGTAATTGTCATTGTATTAAACATACCAATAGCAGAAACAACCAAGGCAATAAAGCCAAAGAGCATCAAGATGATTTGTACCACTTTGAAAATTTGGTTTGCCTGATCAACCGTGTCTGAAAGTGAAGAAACCAAGAGACCATATTCCAAAATAGCATCACGAATAACACCCATTTCTGGATTTGATTTAGTTTTAACTTTAACTTGACCATATTTATCAATCTTCAAATCTCCCAAAGATGACATATTAACATAAATAATATTATCCTCGCCATCAATGACGCCAATTATTTTATATTTAATATCACTATCAACCTTTTCAATATCGGATTGTGCTTGAGCATCAGAAGTGTCACCATTAGCATCAACGATTGGCGCAGCATTACGTTGAATATAAAATGACAATGTCATCTCTTTGCCCAATAATTCATCAACACTTTTGCCAAAAACTTGACTAATGGAACTGCTAATAACGATACCATTTTGGTTATCATCACTTAGCAATACTCCCTTGCTGGTTTTATATCCACCAAGTTTCAAAAAGGAAGGTTTGGTTCCAATGGTGACCAAATCAGCTGACAATCCATCCAAATGTCCTTGCGTTGTGATTTGAAAAGCAGTACTAACCTCTTCTACACCAGGCATTTCCTCTATTTTTTTAACCATCTCATTATTCAAAGAAACAATACCTGATTTTGCTTCTGAAATATCTAGCGTCAAAAGAGAGTCTGAAGTGGTTATTTTTTCGAGCAAAGTTTTTTGAAGTCCATAGCCCAGTGAAACCAAGAACAAAATTGCGCCAATACCGATACTCATACCAAGCACAGTCAAAAGCGTTCGAGACGTTCTCGCCTTAAACATACGTGTTGATAATTTGAACAAATCTATAAATCTCATTTTATTTTTTTCTACCGTCTTTTATGTTTCTGCATTTTTTTATTATATAACTATGCTGAATATTTTAAAAGCATGATAAGCTCAACTTCTCGCACAACCTTTTCAGCATTTCCTTTATATAGACCCACTCCACCCAATTTTCTTGAAACATCGAGCCGTTGTTGCAAACCAAATCTATCAATTCTATTTTCTACTCGCAACTTCAAGAATGATCTGAATCGCAACATCAATTCATCATCAAGTTTGAGGTGATAAACATCCACCAAATAATTTGAAAAACTTATAATATTATTTGTATCATTAGAATTCAACGATTCCGCTTGTGTTATTATTTTTCTGGTGCGTTCAGTGAAGGATATCGCTCTAAGTTTATTCCATCCAGCTCCACCCTTATCAAAGTCTAGGTCGAGTTTTTCGGAAAGTCTCGTGGTGTCGATATTCTTGAATAAAAATTCTTTCAACAAATTTTCTGCACTGCTAATTTGCTCCTCATTGAGTTCTGAAATAATATGCGAGAGCAATTGCTTGGCCTTAAATGGAATGAGCAGCACGCCCACCTGCTGGAGTGACAAATTTTTAAACGTTCGCATCAACAATCTAAGTTCACTAGAAATCTCCTCTGGAGTTGAAGCAACCTCTTTTTCCAAGGCCTCCTTAGGACGCTTATCGTGATTGATTTCTTCACTAACTTTCTTTCCATCTTTCATGTGAATAATACGATCAGCATATATCAAATGTTCAGGATTATGAGTAACCATGATCAAAGTTTTTTTGTCAGTACCATTAATATCTTTAAAGATATCCAGCACATTTTGCGCAGATTCGGAATCAAGATTACCCACCGGTTCATCAGCTAGGATGATGTCGGGATTGTTCACCAAGGCCCTGGCGATTGATACGCGCTGTTTTTGACCTCCAGAAAGCTGTGCAGGAAACCTGTCCGCTTGTTCAGCAATACCAAATCTTCGCAGCAATTCCATTGCAGCTTCACGTCTTTCTTTCAATGGTTCACCTCTAAAAACTTTTGGAAGACAGACATTATCAAGCACGGTCAAAGTTTCAATCAGATAAAAGGCCTGAAAAACCATGCCGATACGAGTCTGATGAAATTCAACTTTTTCCCGCTTTGTCATTTGGGTGAGATTCTTACCATGCACAACCACATCTCCAAATGTCGGCAATTGCAAACCAGAAATACCATACAGCAAAGTAGATTTTCCACAGCCAGAAGGTCCGTAGATAATAATATATTCCTCGGGATAAATCTCCACACTAACACCGTCCAATGAACGAACTTCATTGGATTTACCCTTATTATATATCACCCTCAACTGATCAACTTTTATGATTGGCTCAACCATTTATGTTTTTTGTTTTTATAAATCACAAAATACTTTATCTGCATCTTGCAATAAAATTTTTCATTAAAACTTTCTCATTCTTTTTTAATATTATATCACATTGCATCAAGAATTAATATTATTTTTCAAATCATTATCCGAAAACTATTATCACTTCTGTCATCAAAAATGCATCCATGAAAAATCCCTTTAATCTATAATATTATACCACACAATATCAAGAAATAACACAACGGTTTTCAAATATTCGCCTTGTCCTTTATGCGCTGAAAATTATGACGCAATTAAATATTACAAAAAAAAGATTACACGAATGTAATCTTTTTTTCCTTATTTTTCCAAATAGCTTTTATACTTCAATCACGACTGGCAGTATCATCGGTCTTCTTTCTGTTTTGGTAAATAGAAATGACCCTACTGATTCTCGAATATTGTTTTTCACATAATCCCAGTTCACTGAAACATCTGGAGAGGTTTTTTCCTTGACCACTTTCTCCACCACGCGCTTGGTAGCGTTAACAAGGTCGAAATTCTCTTTCACAAAGATGAATCCTCGTGAAGTGATTTGAGGAGTTCCAATAATTTTTTTGGTTTTTGAATCAATCACCACCACAATCATGAACATTCCATCTTTAGCTAGTAATTGTCGGTCGCGGAGCACAATTTCTCCCACATCGCCAACTCCCAAGCCATCCACCATCACGTAACTAGTATCAATTTTTTGTGGCAAAACTTTGGCTTTTCCATCAGCAAGTTCCAATTGATTACCATTGTCGAGCACAAAAATATTTTCCTTATGCACCCCAACTCGTTCTCCGAGCTTGGCAGCTTCTTTCAAAAAATAATGATTTGCATATACCGGCAAGAAAAAATCTGGACGAATTTGTCTGATAATATCTTGAATATCAATAGCATTGCTATGACCGCTAGTATGCACGTCTAAAATGTCAGAATGAATAACATTGTCACATTTACGATATAGATCATCCTTAAGTCTTTGAATCGTTCTTTCATTACCAGGAATAACTGAAGATGAAAACACGATCGTGTCTTCGCGCATGATATGAATAAAACGATGTTCATCATTTACAATTCTCGAAAGCACAGCATTTCCCTCACCTTGAGCTCCAGTACAGATCACCACCACTTTATTGCGTGGATGTTTTTGAATATCATTAACTGTGATGAGTGTTTTTTTATGCGCCTTAATATAACCAAGTTCTTTGGCGATTTCAATGTTCATTTTCATAGAATATCCATCGAGAGCAACTTTTTTTCCAATAGATTCAGCATATTCAATGATTTTTCCAATACGCTTGATTTGAGAAGAAAAAGTTCCAATAATAACCATACCCTTAGCATTGCCCACCAAATCATCAAGATTTTTATACATCTCAACTTCTGATTTTTGAACAGTGCGAGTGTCTGTTGCTCCCAAACTCTCAAGCATCAAAATGCGCGGTGAAGGAAGACTTGCCAAATGAGTATAGGTCACTTCAGAATGATCAGTTGGATGCTTGTCCATTGTCCAGTCTCCTGGATGAATAACGGTTCCATCTGGAGTTTTAATAATCACACCAACCGCATCCATCACACTATGTTCCACATCGAAAAATTCAATTTCAAATTTTCCAAGACGAATCTTGTCAGTGATGGCGTTGACACGAATAATTTTCAAATTTTGCGCAGAATTTGGATCATAATCTTCCATCTTCTTTTTTACGAGTGCCAAAGTAAGATCTCGTCCCACAATTGGAGGATAACCAAGTTCCTTGAGTAATATCGGAGCAGCTCCAATATGATCAAGATGTCCATGACTTAAAATTACACCTCTAACGTCTTTTTCTTTACCCTTAAGATAACTAATATTTGGAATAATATAATCAATTCCAGGCATATCCTCTTCTGGAAATTGAATTCCCATATCCAAAATTATAATGTCTCCATCATATTCAAACATGGTCATGTTGCGACCAACTTCTTCATTTCCTCCCATTGGAGTGATGCGAAGATGCTTGCCTTCAGGATTGCCATACACGACTTGCGCTCTGTTTTGATTATTTCTTTTCACGGGATGACGCTTAGCGCCGTGAGCGCTTTTTGCTTTTTTGTTAGCTGGATTATTTCCAGCACTAACGGTAGCATTTCCTTGCTTAGCATTATTGCCAGTCGCAGAAGTTACTGTTTTATTATTTGAAACACTGCCTACTTCTGACGGTTTTCCAAAACTTTTTATTGGCTGTTTTAAATCGGCCACGATTCTATCGATATCATCGACAGGTTGTTGTTTTTTAAACATTTACCCAGTTAAATAAGATTCGAGTCTCCTTAAGAGCAACGACTTATTTTTTTATTAAGTTTGTTAATTTTCTTCTTTAAATTTCACCCATTAAAAATAGAGTCTTAATTTTAATTTTTTTAGAAAATTTAAAATTATTTAACCGGGTGAATTTTTTATCAACTATTTTTCAAAGTAACTCTCAATATTATCTTCCTCATGGGCAGACAAGCGAATTAAAAAGTTGAGTTTTTACTTATATTAAAGTTTGTTAATTTCTTATTATTACTACTAAAAGATATGCCATTTGTGGCAAATCATCATCAACATATTGAAGATAAATACAAAAAAGCTAAAATTATGCACAAAGAGGCACTGAAATTTCTTTTTTATTTGTGATTTATTGTAGAAGAAGGCTTATACAAAGCAATATCTCAAAAGTAGTTCACTTATATATTAAGTATATACCAATATGTCTAAAATGTCAACAACAAGCCGTCCAGCTTAAACGGAAGTTCCTGTCTTGCGTCCATATTTATCTTCATAGCGAATAATATCATCTTCGCCTAAATAATTGCCCGTTTGAACTTCAATAATTTCAAGATTTTCTTTCCCAGGATTAGAAAGTCGATGTTTTGCGCCAATTGAAATATATGTACTTTCATTTTCATGCAAAGCGAGTAGCTTCTTACCATTAACAACCTTGGCCTTTCCCTTTACCACTACCCAATGTTCCGCTCTTTTCTCATGCGATTGCAAGCTCAAAGATGCCCCAGGCAAAACCGTGATTTTTTTCACTTTGTGATTATCATCATCAACCAAGACTTCATATTTTCCCCAAGGACGTTTCTCGGCTTTATTGGAAACTTTTTTTACATATTTTTCCAAAAGCCACGAACTAGACTGAACTTTCCCTCCTTTGCCGACACTAAAAATCATTTTGCATCCGATTTCTTCACAAACTGGAACTTCTGGAATATTACTTTTTTTCCTATCTCCACCATTAGCAAAAACATTCGGCTTGTATTTTCTAAGTTCATTGCAAACACTCATGTCAGAAGGATTTTTTTTGTGATCAGTCAACACAACCATGTCCACTGCCTTGAGCGACTCAATAACTTCCTTCCTTTCTTTGTCTGACATAAAAATGTCATGTTTTTTCTTCTTAAGCCAATTATCATTATTTATAATAACCAATAAATGAGTTCCTAATTTTTTAGCCTCTTGGAACATGCGAATGTGCCCGATGTGAATCGGATCAAAACCACCGCTAACAGCGACCACTATTTTCTTTTTATTACTTTTCATGATTTTTAAAAATAATTCTTATTCAACAACAGCAAGTCCCCCTAAATCCTCTTTTATAATACTTTTATAATTTGAATTTTTTTTGAGCGCCGGTTTTCCTTCATGCTCAATGACATAATAAGCAAAACCTCTCATTTTTTTTACCAGTTCATAATTCGCATGTCCTGGAAAACTTACTGGGTCGCGATCTTCAAAATCCACAGGGCTATCATCGATGCAAACAAAATAAGTTTCTCCAGTGTTGGCCAAAAGATGTCCAAATCCTTCAGGCATAAAAATCTCATCTCCAGCCTTAACTAAAATAGCCTTGAATTCTTCTACTTGATCTGCAATCAATTCACCATCAGAATCAACAGCCAATCGCTGCATAAGCGCCACACCCTGTCCAAACACAATCGAATAAGTCTCACTCAAACTTCCTACATGATAATGACCATAAGTCTTGATGTATTCCCTAGATATTGTTCCTGGCTCCCAAACAGTTGTATTTCTCTGTTGCACACCGCCACGAATCATATAATAATGAACTGCTGGACCTTCGCCATTTGGATCCATCAAAACATCTTGCATTTTTTCATGTTTTCTTGCAGCGTAATGCTTGGGTACATTAGTAAAATCGATATCCATGTTTATATGTTTATATGTTTATATGATAACTGTTTTATTTTAAAATTCTTTTAGTTTTCACAAACCACTTTTCAACATCCACAAATCTTTGAGCTGGATTGTTAATATCAGTAGCATCCATTCCTCTCACACTATTATTTACAGGGTACAGATAATATCTAGAATAAAGAAAAACTGCTGGAATTTCCTTAGCTAAAATATCTTGAAATTGTTGATAATTTTCAATACGCTTATCTTGATTGGTTTCTTGTCTCAAATTTTCAAGCAAACCATCCGCATCCTTATTATCAAAAAGAGAAAGGTTTAGTCCTAGATCACGTTTTTGCGAAGAGTGCCAAAATGAATATAGATCAGGACTAAAACTAATAGCTTGACCAAACAAGAGACTATCATATTCTCGCGTACGAATATAATTTTGTTGCAAATCTGAAACTGTTAGAACTTTAATAGAAACATTGGCTCCAATTTTTGCCCACTGCTGTTTCAATAGCTCGGCTGACTGATTAAGCTCTGGCCAATCAGTTGTCACCAACTCAAAAGCTAATGCATCTTTATCTTTTTTGCGAACATTGTCACTTTTATCCAAAATCCAACCAGCCTCGTCCAAGATTTTGTTGGCACCTTCAATATCAGCATTTACACTGCCAATTTCTTTATAGCCATTAATTTGAGGTAAAAATGGAGATTTGAGTGCTCCTCCTTTTCCATATAAAATCTTGTCAATAATTTCTTGCCTGTTTGTTGCCATATCAAGAGCTTTTCGCACCGAGTCATTTGCTAGCGCAACATTTTTCGTTTGATTAAAAAACACTGAAAAATAACGAGGTATTATAAGATTATGCAAATTAGTGCTTTTGGCATTTTTGATATCTTTAACATTTTCAGGTGGAATACTTCCCATTCCCATTATTTCTTTTTTATTATAAGCAGCGATAAGCTCTTCGTCTCCAAGATAAAAATTAAACATCATCTTTGAAATAAAAGGTGCTCCTGCATAATAATTTTTATTAGCAGTAAGCTGTAGGGTTGAAATATTTCCACCAGAGTCTTTTTGCAAATTAGTAAAAAGATATGGACCACTACCAATAGGGTGCAAATTTGCTTCTGCCAATGCAAATTTTTCTGGTGCTATATTTTCCCAGACATGTTTAGGCAACAAACCAACTGTTAAATTTTCCAAAAAGCCCACATATGGATTTTTTAAGGTAAATTTAATAGTATAATCATCAATCAGTTGCACTTCCACGCCTTGCATGCTTTGCCGAAGCGGACTCTTATATGCGGAATCTTGCAAAATATTAAAAGTAAAAAATGCATCATTAGCGTTTAGCTCGATTCCATCATGCCAAAGTATTCCTGGTCGAAGATGAATTGTATATTCTTTTTGATCTTCAGATATAGTATAATTTTCAGCTAGCGCTGTGACCAATTTTCCATCTTTATTATATTTAAAAAGACCCTCAAAAACTAGCTGTACTAGATCGCTATCTGCTTCACTGGTTTGCGACAAAAGTGGATTAAGGTATAACGGCTGACCAGCAATTCCCTCCACATATTCACCTCCAACCTTAGGAACTTCTTTAGTAGCATTAAAATAAAAAGATCCCAACCACACCACTAGCGAAATAGCAATAACCAAAAGCAGGATAGCTACAACAAACTTTTCCTTAAATGTAAGTGTTTTGCCTATTGTTTTCCAGTTTTTTGGCAATAAGTATTTTATTTTACTATCGGAATAAGTACTAATAAGTTTAATGATAAATTATTATCTCATTATTTCTCAAAGATTTTACCCTCAAAAAAATATTAACGATTTGCAACTATAATAATTACAATTGAAAGTCCAATAAAGACAGCTCCCAGCACTGATGAAAAATAGAAAAGAAATTTCTCCATTCCTCTTTTGGTATAATACCCCCCAAAATCTCCCCCAAAAGCGGAAGAAAGACCACTGCCTCTATTTTGAAGTAAAATAGAAACGACAAGTGATATGGCAACGATGATTTGAATAGTAGTGATTATTTTCATCTGTGTATATAAATAATTATATAGAAAGTATCTAAATATAAATTTAGCAGTATTGACGCTAAACGTCAAGACTTTTTAAAAAATATTGGCTAATATAAGGGAAAATTATTTCACAGCAATAAATAACGGCGACTTATTTGCATATATAAATTAAACTCTCAATTCTTCTATTTTTTCCTTAAATTTTTCAAAAATAACTGGACCATGAGGACTTGGCAAAAAAACCAGCGCGTCATCATTTGCATATACCATGCTTCCATCTTGGTGAGTTTTCGGATTCAGCATGATATGTTTTTTTTCAATTTTTTTGAGGACATTTTCAATCCATTTTGGAGAAAACAGCCATTCTCCGGCGATTCTAATTTTTTTTGATAAATAAGAATCGTTCAATATATCAAAAGGAGCAAGCTCACAGAGAGCATAAGATGGTTTCATGCTCCTAATCCACTGATTTTTTATTTGAAATTTATGATAGACGTCATAGCCGTATAGCGGAAATAAAAACATATATTCATTAGCTGAAAATAAATCTTTTGTTATAACTTCTAGCGACTGATCTGTCACAAAAAAATTAAGGCATACCCTATCCGAGACATTTTTTCCATGACGCCTTTGTCTGAAAAAGTGCAGCAGTCCAGTTACAATAGTTCTTCCTGTCCAAATTTTTCCATATTTAAGAACAATGAACAAATCCCAATCGCTAGAAGCTTTCGCATTCTTCATAGCGAGCGCTCCAGTAATTCCTACCATCCTTACGAATGGAAAAAAGCGCATCCACCAAACAATTCGACGCAGTTTTTTTATTTTTACAACGGATATTTTTCCGCTAGCAATTCGATTATCAACCAAGTTTTTTCGGCCCTTTAAGAAATAAAAACCATTGAAATGTTCAATGAATTTATTTAAATTTTTGTCACTAAGATGCTTGGAAACATCCGCAAGAGAAAAATTAAGCACATCATTACTGCGCAAATAATAATCTGTCCTGATTAAATATTTCCACACTTCAAATGCGGTCAAAGGATATCCGAAACCATCGTAGTAGATGACTGTTGCTAAAATATTTTTATCTAATTTGTTAGACATGTTTTTTTAAAAAGTAATACTGGCGCTTACAATTAACTCATTCTTGATGAATAAAATTATTCAACGTCTTCATTTTTATCTACCAAATCACCCACGACCACGCTTAATGATGTCGCAATCGGCACAGCTAAAATAGCTCCGAGCACACCACCCAATTCAGCGCCTATTAGCAATACCAAGATTACCACCACCGGATTAAGGCCGACAGCCTTCTTCATTACTTGTGGCACAATAACGTGACTTTCCATTTGTTGAATAACAGTAAGCACTCCAAGCACAATAAGCCCAGTAACAGGAGAAATAAAAAATCCAATAATAGAAGCTAGCGTCGCTGAAATAATTGGACCAAGATATGGCACAATCTCAAGAACACCGGCCAATACTGCCAAAATAAGAGCATATGGGATATTGAAAATTGAAAGAGCAACAAAATCTAGCACAAATATAATCACCATCAAAATAATTTGTCCAACCATCCATTTCCCAATTTTATTTTTAATTCTATCTGCAACAGAAATAACGTATTTCTGATGATCCCTAGGTGTAATTGAAGTCAAAAATTTATTCATGCCGTCTTCCTTCACTGACATATAGAAAGTAAGCGCTAGCACAACTAAAATAGAAATAAAAAATGAAAACACTCCTACGGTAGTTGAAAAAACTTGATTTGATGACTGAAAGAAGTTGCCTGTAACATTTTGAAGAAATTCATGACTGCTAAAAGAAATGCCAAAAGAAGCTGCATACTTTTCAACACCAGCAAACGTGCTGGAAAATTTTTCATTATAGCTTGGAAGATTTTGCGAGAAACTTGAAAACTGACTGACCATTGGTGGAATAAGAAATGAAATCAACACTCCGATTAAAACAATCAATGCAATGTAAATTATTATTACACCAAATGACCTGTTAACCTTATGTCTAGACATCCAATCGATTGCAGGACCAAGCGTGGCAGTCAAAATCACTGACAAGAAAAAAAGCGCGACAATATCAATAACTAAATACAAAAACCATAATCCTAACAGGACGCCCACGATTTTAAATATAGTACTAGTAGAAATTGAGATTGATTTTCTATCCATAGCGTTGTGTTAAATAATTTTATATTATTACAAGCTTAATAATTTTTCTAGACTTTTTGTGTTTTTATGCGGACCAACAATAGCTAAATTAAGTTTACTATTTTTGAACACATCTTTACTGACGCGCAAAATATCTTCCACGGTAACTGCGTCTATTTTTGCAAAAACTTCTTGAGGAGTCATTATTTTTTCCTTATGCATTTCTTGATCAATAAAAAACATGGCCACATCATCCGAAGCTTCAAGACCCATCACTGCTCGCCCTTTCACATAATCTTTTGCTTTTTGCAATTCCTTGTTTTCAACTTTTTCTGTTGCAATCTTTTTATACTCTGCCAAAATTGCTGAAATTGTCTGCTCGATTTTACCATGCTCAACTCCAGCTTGCGTTGCAATGTATCCACAATCTTGATAAGTATCGACGCTAGTATGCACAAAATAAGCCAATCCTCTTCTTTCGCGAATCTCAATAAACAAACGACTACTCATATTTCCTCCCAGGATAATAGAAAGCAGCGCTAACACATATCTATCCTTATGATTTTGTTCGTACGCACGAGTTCCTAAAATGAAATGTGTCTGATCAGTTTTTTTGAATTTAACATGCACAGCTGGAATGCTTTGTTTTTCAGTAACTTTTTTTGTTTTTGCAATTTCTCCAATTTGAAAAGATGCAAAATGAGATTCGATTTGAGACAGAATTTCTTTTTCTTTGAATTTTCCTGCCACGCAAATCACAGTTTCCTTAGCATTGTAATGTTTTTTCATATAAGACACGAAGTCTTTGCGCTTGAATTCAGAAATTGTTTTTTTATACCCAACAATTCCACGACCCATCGGCTGATTTGGATATAACATTTTTTCAAATTCATCTCCAACACTGCGACGAGGTTCGTCTTCATACATACTCAACTCTTGCAAAATAGGACCTTTTTCTCTGTCGATTTCAACTTGTTCAAGCTTTGAATTAAGAAATATATCAGCAACAACGTCCAATGCTTTCTTGATGTGATGAGAATCAACTTTTGCATAATAAGCAGTTTTATCTTTTGCTGTAAAAGCATTAAATTCTCCACCAATAGCATCAAGCTCTTCAGAGATTGATTGCGCTGTCGGTCTTTTTTCAGTTCCCTTGAAAAGCATATGCTCCACAAAATGTGAAAGGCCTGCTTGTTTCTCATTTTCATAGCGAGATCCCACGCCAACCATCACCATCACAGTTGCTGTTGCTGTTCCCTTTACTGGAATAGTCAAAATCCTAAGACCGTTTTTTAAAGTTGTTTTTTTATAAAGCATATTTTCACATTTAATTTACTTTTTAACTTTTCTGCCAACACGACTCACGCGAATAAGTCCTGAACATGGCACTATTTCAATTCCTTTCTTTTCCAATTCGTCCAAAAATAAATTCATTCCGATTGAATCTGAAGAAATGTGTCCAGCAATCACCACGTTAATATGAGCTTTTTCTGCCTCTTTGCGATGTTCCTCACTTTGATGCATTGAAATAATTGTACCTATTCCAGCGTGTGACATTTTTTCATACATCTTAGCACTACCTGAAGTTCCACCTGTAATTTCTGAAAAAGCAATCTTTCCAACACTATTTTCTTCAGATCCAGTGAAGAGTCTTGGACCTGCTCCGCGAATTTGTCCCTCGCGATATTCAGGGATTTCCAACAAAGATTTGATCACATCCCCAACTGTTTCTGGTTTATCCTTATTAATTTTAGCTTCCACAAATCTTGCCACCAAATTGTCGCATGGTGTATGCACATTCATGAAATTCATTTTGAGTAGGCGCGCAGCATCAACTTCCTTGAAATGATTAGACGCACTCACACCGCGACTAACTTCACCAATACGAACTTTCATCAATCCTTCCGCCACATTAATCGGCACCCCATATTGACTAAGCATTTCAGCTTGAAGATGCATCACATCAGAAAGATCGGCCAAAGCTTTTCCTTCTGGATGATGACCAAGCACAAGATCAAACTCTGGCTTTTCATGATTGGAAATGTAGCGAGCCATCATAAGTTCAGAAGTATCGATATCAATTCCAGCCATAATTTTTTTGATGGTTTTATTTCCACCATCAAAATGAATACGACTGTCCAAATATGGATTCGTCATTCTTTCCTTATCAAAAAGTTCTTTCTTGTCAGCCGATAATTCCTTATATTTATCACTTTCTCTTTTTAACTTTTTTTCGATTTTTTCTTTGCTGCGAAAATCAGCCTTGATCCCCATTTCTATTGCCAATTTGTAGATTTCTTGAATATTCATAAGACTAAAATAATTATTTATTAACGCATTAACGAATTAACGAATTGGCTAACAGTTTTTCTAAGCAATGACATCGGCTGGATATCTTTTTTGTTAACTTCTAAATAATATAACTTACCATGTCCACCATGCGCTGAAGCGACTTCTTCGCGCTCATCATTTAAAATATTTTTTATCTTCACCATAAT
>JBBQCF010000003.1:0-42310 GCA_038318455.1 Candidatus Moraniibacteriota bacterium | reverse complement strand
TTTTCCAGATAATAATCACCCAATCTTTCGTATGCCTCTATGTCTTTTGGGTTAATTACGATTCTCTTTATCAATGCATCTTCCAATTGATTTTTTTTCTGAATCCTGCTTTTTTGTGGCATCGTCACAGCAGATCTAATCATTGGTCTTAAATTTTCTTCTTTTTCAACAACATCCACAAATGTAGCAGTTTGATTTTCAAGCCTCTTTCTCTCAATAATTCCTTGTTCAATTCTTTTCTCTTCAGCTTCCTTTTTAAGATCAGCGCCTCTCTTTCTTTTTTCACGAATTGTTTGAAACCAAACATTGCTCACATTGTGAAACTTGAGTGACAATAATTTTAAATGATGCATCAATCTTTCCAAAAATTTCAAACCCCATTCCCCCATAACTGAAAATATTTTCACACTGCTTTTTTCCTCTTCTCTTTTGATTTCATCTTCGATGAAATCACCAGCTGGAATTTGAGCAGCTTTGCGAAAAAGGAACATTATCAAAATAGAGACACTTATGATGATAATTATTGGAGGTAAAATATAGTTCAACATTTGAAATGAAAATTTGAAAAAAATTAAAGCAACGCTTCCTTCTTTACAACCGTAATAGTTCCATCTGACATTCTTATCTTAACATCTCCCGTCAATACATTCAATTCAATAACCTCGCCTTTGCCATCGCGCGTCTTTACTGAACTTCGCACCTCTGGCATACCCACCAACATTTGTTGATATTGTGCAGCTTCATATGAAAGACAACACATAAGTCTCCCACACACTCCAGATATTCTTTCACTTCCTCTGTGTGCAACTTGTTGCACGCGAGCCATATCTATTGAAATACTAGGCAAAGCTCCTGGAAAACGCAAACAACAAAGATCTCTACCGCAAACTCCACATCCTCCAAGCTTTCTTGCTTCATCGCGCGAACCAACTTGATGCATACGCACACTGCGATGGAATATCTTAGAAAGATTTTTCACCAACTCACGAAAATCAACTCTTTCATCAGCAGTAAAAAGGATGACTGCATTACTCCCATCCAAACTAATATGTACATCAACCAATTTCATGTTAAGCATCAAACGTTTGATTTCGATTTTGCTCAATTTCAAGATTTCACCTTTTTTAGCTTCATTTTTTGCTAGCATGTCCAAATCTCTTTCTGTCGCTTTGCGAACAATAGAAGTGTTTCGCTCCTTGATGACAATGCCTTCGCCATCTTCAATATATGCAATCTCATTACACGTATCTTCTTTGACGACAATAGCATCACCACTTTGAAGTTCAAGCTCACTCTTGCAAGAACGCGCTGGTTCCCAACTATATACACGAACTGAATATTTATACATATCAAATATTAACCAATAACTAACAACTTATAGCTGACAAAAAATAATCCCAGATTATAATTCGATTCGAGACATTCCACCAATTTCAATTTTTTCACCCATTTTTGAAATATTTTCAATAATAAGTTCTCCAATTGTTATTTCAGGATTCTTAACGAATGGTTGAGTAAGTAATGCTGATTCTTCTCTGAATTTTTTCTCTTTTCCGACCATTATTTTCTCAATCATTTCAGCTGGCTTTCCTTCGGCAACCAAAAGAGCTCGCCAAATTTCTTTTTCTTTTTCAACCATTTCTTCTGACATTTCCTCTGGCTTAACAAAACGAGGATTCATCGCAGTGATATGCATTGCGATGTCTTTAGCGAGTGCCACAAACTCTTCATTGCGAGCAACAAAATCAGTTTCGCAAAGCAATTTAACCAATGCGCCAACCCTATTGTTCGAATGAACATATGAAACAACAACACCTTCCCCTGCAACACGATCTGCCTTCTTGGCAGCCTTGCTTTCACCTTGTTTTCTCAAAATTTCGATTGCTTTTTCCTCATCTCCACCAGCTTCATCAACTGCCTTTTTGATTGCAACCATTCCAGCACCAGTACGTTCTCTAATTTTTTTTACTAGTTCAAACATAGGCCATTCTAATTTAAAATTTTATTTTTACGCTTCCTTTATTGCTTTATATATGTAAGCAAGAATAAGTTTCAAGGATGAAATTGCATCATCATTAGCAGGAATTGGAAAATCAATACCTGAAGGATTCACATTGGTATCAGCAATTGCGATAACTGGAATTCCCATTTTCTTAGCTTCAGTGATTGCAAGGTTGTCTTCCTTAACACTTGCAGCAAAAACAACACCTGGAAGATCTGCCATATTCTTGATTCCTCCCATGCGTTTTTCCATTTTTTCCAATTCTTCGATTTTTTTCATTTGTTCGAATTTGGTATATTTCTTGAATTCTCCACGAGCAAGCATAGCTTCTCCATCAACCAAATAACGAGTTCGTCCGCGAATAACCTTAAAGTTTGTAAATGTTCCACCAAGCCATCTTTCAGATACGAATGGCATTTGTAATTCTGTAGCAATATCCCTCACGAGATCTTTAGATTGAATTTTTGTTCCCACAAAAAGAATAGCTTTGCCACTTTTTTTCACACTGATAAGAAAAGCAAGTGCTTCTTCTAGTCTTTCTTGTGTTTTCTGAAGATCAAGAATATTGATTCCTTTACGAGTTGTGAAGATATATTCATCCATTTTTGGGTTTCTACGAGCTTTTTGATGACCAAAATGTACTCCAGCTTTCATCATTTCCTCAAGAGTTTGCTCAATTTTAGACAAATCAAGAGAAGCGAAATAGCTTTCCTTAACCTCTTTTTCTTCTACTGCAACTACAGCAGTCTGTGTTTCTTCTTTTTGCATGTTTTTTTCACCCAACCAAATATCCCCAATATGAGGCTAAATAGTCCAGGCATTCCTTTACGCTACACTCCATAAAAAGGAGTATAACCACCTACTTTTCCTTTATATTGGCTAGAAATCTCAATTTATTAAGACAGGACTAGTCAGAAAAAGTATGCTTTTTATTAATTATTTACCCTGTTAAATAATCATGAACTAGCCACGAATTTAACTGGGTAGGTACGAGATATAGTATATAGTAGACCCTGCCCCTTGTCAATTTTCCTTTACTGTGTTAGGCTTTTGGAGTACTTAATTTCCAAATTGCCTATGAAACTGTATTTTACTTGTTTGCCATAAGTAAAAAGCAGTCAACAATATTAGTAATTTATTTTGTAGATTTATATGAAAAAGAAAACTCACCCCCAATATCATAGTGATGCAAAAATTGTTTGTTCTTGTGGAGCAACCCTATCAACAGGTTCAACGATAAAAGAAATGAACGTCGAAATCTGCTCCGCATGTCATCCTTTTTACACTGGTAAAAAGAAAACCATGGACACCGCTGGACGCGTTGATCGCTTCAAAAAACTTGCTGAAAAATCTGCAGCAAAGAAAGCTCCTGCAAAAAAAGAGCGTACTAAAAAAGAAAGCAAATAATCAAGACTTTCAATACATCAAAAACAGCCTCCGAATGGGGCTGTTTTTTTTGTTACGTAATTTGTTACGTAACAAATTATTTTCAAGAAAAAAATTACTAACGCTGAAAATTATTTTTTCAAAGAATCTCTTATTTCGCGTAGCAATAGAACATCTTCACTTATTGCAACAGGCTTTACAGCTTCAGTTTTTTTCAATCTTTCAAGTTGCTTTACTATTATAAATATTACAAAGGCGATAATTAAAAAATCAATTACAGTATTCATAAAAAGGCCGTAACCAATAACAACTGCTGGTGCCTGATCCGTTGCTTCTTTTAATGTGATAACTAAATTTGAAAAGTCTACTCCACCCATAAGAAAACCTATTGGTGGCATTATGATGTCAGAAACAAGCGATGTGACAATTTTCCCAAATGCAGCACCAATGATAACAGCTACCGCCAAATCAACGACATTTCCTTTTATGGCAAATTTTTTAAATTCACTCAACATATTTTTTTTATAATTTAATTATTATTTATACCAAATTAAGTCTAGCATGCTTATCTGCATATTTCATTTTTCATCTAAATTGACTTTATGCCCTTTTAAGGCTATAATCATACTCGTAGCATAACAAAAAAATCATGAATTCACAATTAGACGCAATAAAAAAAGAATACGAGGACATTACAGCCGAGCTTAGCTCTCCGGATATTTTCAATGATCCCAAGAAAATGGCACAGCTTGGCAAACGCCAATCTGAATTAACAGAAATGATTGGAAAAATTGATGAACTAGAAAGAATCCAAAAAGGAATGAAGGAAAATGCTGAAATCGTGAACACCGATGAAGATCCAGAAATGAAACAAATGGCGATGGATGAAAATATGGAACTAGCTCAAAGACTAAACGAGCTTGAGAAAGAAATTGAAATGTTGCTCCTACCAAAAGATCCTAATGATGAGAAAAACATTATCGTGGAAATACGTGGTGGAGCTGGAGGAGATGAATCAGCACTATTTGCGGCTAGTCTTTTTCGCATGTATTCAAAATTTGCAGAAAAAAACAATTGGCACATTTTAGTGCTCAATTCCAATCGCACAGAATTAGGAGGATTCAAAGAAGTTGTTTTTGAAATCAATGGAAAACCTGAAAACCCTGTTTATCAAAAAATGAAATTTGAATCTGGCGTGCATCGAGTGCAACGCGTGCCAGAAACTGAAAAGATGGGACGTATTCACACTTCTACTGCCACAGTGGCAATTCTGGCTGAAGCTGAAGAAGTTGATTTAGTTATTAGTGAAAATGATCTTCGTATTGATACATTTTGTTCTTCTGGACCAGGCGGACAATCAGTGAACACCACCAAGAGCGCTGTGCGCATCACACACATTCCAACTGGCGTGGTTGTTTCATGCCAAGATGAAAAATCACAACTTAAAAACAAAGACAAGGCCATGAAAGTTTTGCGCTCTCGTCTTCTTCAGGCCGAAGAAGAAAGAAAGGCCAAGGAACTTGGCGATGCTCGCAAGAGCCAAGTTGGAACTGGTGATCGCAGTGAAAAAATCAGGACATACAATTATCCACAAGACCGCATCACTGATCATCGCATCAAGCAATCATGGAGCAATGTCGAGGGAATCCTAGCCGGGGACCTTGACTCAATCATTGATGCACTCAAAGAAGAAGACACTAAACTTAAGATGTCTGCAACAGCTTAAGTTTAAATTTTCAATTCCCAATCAAGTATCCAATATTAAAATTATTCAAAAAAATGACAGTTGGAGAAATTATAAAACTCTACAGTTCAAAGCTCGATTATATTGACATTGAACTGCTTCTCATGGATTCCCTTGGCAAAACAAGGGAGTTTGTTTTAACTTATCCAGAATATGAAATTCCAACCTTGAAAATTTCGAATTTAAAATTAAAAATTTCACGCAGAATGCGTGGTGAGCCGATTGCACATATTCTTGGTCACAAGGAATTTTATGGATTGAATTTTATTGTGAACAAGCATACGCTTGTGCCGCGTCCTGAAACTGAATTAATGGTTGAGCAAGCAATATCTTCAATCGCTAGTCATCAGTCATCAAATACAATTATAGATATTGGAACAGGATCTGGTTGTATTATCATTTCAATCGCAAATTCATTAAAAGATATTGCTACCCACGAAATACAAAATACAAAATATTATGCAGTAGATATCTCAAAAGATGCACTGGCAATTGCCAAACAAAATGCGAAGCTACACAAGGTTAGCAATAAAATTAAATTCTTAGAATCAAATCTACTCTCCGCATTCATACAAAATACAAAATATTTGCTTCAAACTTATCCTGATGCGGATGAGATACGAGATACAAATTTAATTATCACTGCTAATCTTCCCTACCTATCAAAAGACATCTACAATAGCGCGCCAATTGATGTGAAAAAGTTTGAACCAAAATCCGCACTCTACAGTAGCGAGCAAGGATTGCAACACTATAGAAAACTTCTAGAGCAAATCAATAAATCAATTGTTCCTTGCTCCATGTTTCATGTTTCATGTTTTTTCGAAATTAGTCCAGAACAAAAATCATCAACAAACAAGCTTATTAAATCTATTTTCCCCAAAGCTAAAACAACCTTCATCAAAGACCTTGCGGGCAAATGGAGAGTTTGCAAAATAGTTATCAAATAGTAACCAAGCAAATCAAAACCCGCCAAATTGGCGGGTTTTGATTTGTTGATATATTTGAGCTTTCGATGAAGCTGAAAAATAAAAACTATATAGAATCAAAAGAAATTACTTCTTTCGTTTTGCTACTTTTTTCTTTGCAACTTTCTTTACAGCCTTCTTAGGAGCTGATTTTTTAACTGCTTTTTTCACAGTCTTTGTTGCTTTTTTAACTGCTTTCTTTGCAACTTTCTTAACTACTTTTTTAACAGCTTTCTTAACTGCTTTTTTTGCTTTTTTAACTGCCATGGTAAAACACCTCCTTTCGTAAATTTGCTCTTATGCGAATATTTAGTAGGACTCGTTTTGTCCCACGCATCTTTCTCGAATCTCTGATTATCGAAAAATGTGTGGGCGCGTCCAAAATTCTAAATACTTTTTCAGAAAACAAATATTTTTAATTTTTATCTTTATCTTCTTGTTTTTTTTTATTGAGAAAAAATATTTTTCAAAATTTATTATTTAGCGTAGTGAGTGAAATGAAAATCAATTTTCATTTCCGAACGAGCGACAATAACAAAATATTTTATTTTATTTTTTCTTTAACTTAATTATAGTCCATATATTTTAAAAAGCAATGCAAGAAAGTTATCCACAGTATACAAAATTTTAAATTAGAAATTCAAAATTCTAAAAAATGATATCCTATGCTTATTTGCTACACATTATAGCTATTTAATATATTTATATATCTATTAATTTTATTACATATTATAAAAAATATACAGACAATTTTTATAAAAAATAATAATCGACTTTAAAATTATTTTTTAAGCTATTTCTAAAAAATAAATATGCACCTTTTGATAAAAATTAATCTTGATTTATTTTTTAAAAAAATAAATCAATCAGCATAAACTATTTCAATATAAAATTATTTTCTTTCTATTTTAAATATTATGCATATTAAAATGTGCCAAATTTTCAAGAAATAAAACCCTTTATTACGCCAAAAAACAAGCATTCTGTCTAGTTGACGCTCAAATTAGCCTAAGATACAATTAAGACACTAAAGGAAGAATTGATAATCAATGAGCATAAAAAACTCCAGGGATTATCTATGCTTCAACGAAAGCGCCCTTTGACAAATAATTATTCAACCTTAAAACTCATAGTTTTAAGGATAAACTAGAAAGGAAGGTGCTATACACATGGAAGAATACACACCAGATGCGCAAGAAGAAGAGAAATATGAGCAAGTAAAAAGATGGTTTCAAGATAATCTTCGTATCGTTATCAGTGTGGCAATCGTTATTATTATTGCAGGAGGAATTTATTCATATTCAAAAAGAACAGATTCTCCAATAGTAGCTGACGAACAAAGCCAAACCACTGACAAAACTGACACAGAAGAAACAAAGACAGAAGATATAACTACAACTGACAAATCAGCAGTTTCTGACACAAAAGAAGTTAAAACAGCGGTATCCTCTACTTCAACAAGTAAGGAGACTGAAGCTTCATTTGTTGAAACAGCTGGCAAAGGTGACGGTTTAACTGTTCTTGCTCGCAGAGCAACTGCAAATTATCTCGAAAAAAATGCAGACTCGTCTCTGACCAAAGAACACAAAATCTACATTGAAGATTACCTAAGAAAGGTTGTTGGACATAGTGGTGGAGTGCACGTTGGAACAACAGTCGAATTCTCAAAAGATCTCGTTCAAAAAGCAATCGCACAATCTAAGACGCTTAATGAGAGACAATTGAAAAATCTACAAAAATATTCAGCCCGAGTTTCCTCATTGTAAAAAATAAAGTTATCTCATTGAATATTTGATTAAAATCTAGACATTGTTCTTTTCCGGAAAAGAAGCTTACCCAACAAAACCCCGCATTTGCGGGGTTTTGTGTTTTTTTATTTTCTTGTTAAATAGTGACCATGTCCCCTATTTTTGTTTGAAGCTTGTCTAGCATTCCAGCGTTGACTTCCAGTACCATATCAGCATTTTCTTCTGGCATAAGCGTCCCATTATAAGAAAATGGAATATTTTTTTCAATATGCACAATTTTTTTCTGATAAATCCAAACAATATCAAGAGGAAATTGCATCCCCTTCATCCAAAAAGAATATTTTCCTGGAACTTGAAATTCAAAAAGCATTCCGCAGTTTGCGCATATATCAGCTCTTTCTCCAAGGCCTTTTTCTAATTCATCACTACTGGACACAACTTCCACGCGCAACTCATGACCATTAAGAATAACTGGAATTACCTTGTTTTCACGTGCTGGATGTTGATAAAACAAAATATAGCCAATTATAAAAATAGCTGCGAGAAATATAAAAAATAATCCAATTTTATTAACTTTTGACATTTTACTTATTTTTTTCTAAAGAAAAAATCTTACGATCGATTATAAAAAGAGCGCCAGTCATTATTATAACAATTAACATAAACGCGATCACTTTCCCAAGGGCTCCAATATTAAGCGCTATCAATCCAATCAATGCAGTAATAGCGTAATAAAAAAAACATATTCTTCTTGAGGACCAACCTAATTCTCTCAATCTAAAATGCAAATGTTTTTTATCTGCAGAAAAAATCGATTCTCTCATTTTTAAGCGCTGAATAATAACCCAGAGCGCATCGATTATTGGCACTGCTAAAATTAATAATGTTGTTGCTATTTTAGCTCCTGCAAAAATAGCCATAATTGCCAAAATAAAACCCATAAAAATTGCCCCACTGGTCCCAGCAATAATTTTGGCTGGATGAAAATTAAAAAATAAAAAGGCAGCCAAACTACCAACAAGAACCATGGCAATAATAGCCATTGGTGGCTGATTAACTTCTGGCCTCATGCTCAAGAAAAACATGGCGAGCGCTCCAATAATTGTTACTCCACCAGCAATGCCATCATCTCCATCAATCCAGTTAACAGCGTTCATGATAAATAAAACCCAGACAATCGAAACAATACAGCTAATAAAATATCCCATAGTTCCAGTGAAACTAAGTATGCCACCAAAGGGATTGGTTATATATGCCAACCGCACGCCCATCGCACAAACAATAACAACGGTAATTAATTGAAAAATAAACTGGGTTTTCCATGATAATTGCTTCAAATCATCAATTACTCCAAGGACTAGGATTATTATTGAAGCAAAAAGCACACCAATAAGAGGTGTGCCTATGACTAAATTTTTATCTAGCAAAATTGTAATTACGAAAGATGATATCAATGCGACTCCACCAAAACGCGAAATTCCATTCTTGTGCATATGTCGTTGCGACACTCGGACATCTTTAATTATTTTCTTCTTATTAAATAAGATAAATGCCACCAAAAAAGATGTTGTGATTGCAAAAGAAATTATCAATGGCAAGAGAAAAATTTCATATTTCATATTATTTCCCAATGAAGTCAAGTTGAAAGAAACAACAATTCCTGTCCTTTATTTTTTGCGAATTTTATCTGTCACCCAGAATTCTCCAAAATATTGCTTAAATAAAATACGTGTTTGAGAATCAATTGCAGGGATAGCTCCGAGTGTTGGCGCAATAACAGGTGCCAAGAACCATTGCAAGAACATATAGATATAACGCTTTTTTCCATATTTAGCAGGTCGTGGAGGCAAAAGCACAAAACTCAAAAACATCGAAATTATAAGTCCACCCATAGCTATAGTCATTAAATAGCGAGTCACGAATGGCAAGTTATGCGCTAGCACGCTCTGATTGAATTGCGAACCACCAAAGAATAATGGCAACCATCCAAGTAATGCCAAAATGAAAGCTGAAGTTGCCCATGAATGATGACCCTCAAGCATTTCAAAGGCTATGCCCAGCTTTTTGCTAGTCTTAATCATTTTGTCAGGCCAAATTGCCCGCATGATAACTGGAAAATTTTCAATTCCATATGCCCAACGTCTTTTTTGCTTGTATTGATTCTTAATAGTTTTCCAATATGTTTCAGCCAAAACTGCATCCAAAGAAATAGGCAGATAAATTGGTCTAACCTTATAATCACCATGATAATAAGTGAAGCATTTCCAATATATGATTGAGTCCTCACTAATCATGTCTAGCGGCCAAAAGTTAACTTTGACCAAAGTGTCAAAAGGTTCACTGTGAGATGAAAAGGTCACCATCTGAAGGCGAGTGCTTTGAAACATGTGCCAAAAAGAAGAACCTGTCACAATTACACGCACGAAAGCATTGGTATCCCAAATGTTGTTGTGGTACATAGGAAGAGGCTGATATGAGCGTTGTAGGCGCTTAGGATCGGTAATATACGCATGTGTCAGCGCTGCAAAGTATTGAGAATGGCAAACACTATCGCAATCGAAATTAGAAAAAATAACTCTCTTATAATCAATATTTCTTTCATCCAAATAAATCATCAATTTCTTGGCTGCATAAGTCGCATTTGAGGCTTTGCATTTCATTTCATGAGATTTGACTTCATGCGTGGTCACTAAAAAATCTTTAAATACTCCTTTAAATTTATTTTCCAAATAATTCACTTTTTCCAAACGTTGTTTTTCGTCCTCTCTTTCTTCAGTTGCCAGTAAAATAACAATTTGTTGATTCGGAAAATTACTATCCATCACAGCTTGAATAGCAGGCTCAATAATTTCTGCTGGCTCATTAGCAGTCGGAAGCAGCACGACATGGACAATTTTGCGCCAATCCATAATTTCATTCCCAGCTTGAGCAATTTGAGCTACTTCTTTTTGATATTCACCAAGTCTATATATCTCCCCTTTTAATTTGCGCTTCTCACTGCGTACTGAAATTTCACCAAGACTCTGCTTAAATAGAATTATTTTTTCAGCTATAGCTTTAGCATATTCATCAGGATGCATAATGTTTTGACAACGCTCCCACCAATCAATCTTCTTGCCATTCTCCAAGCGTCTATAGGCTACAATAGAATAATAAGTAATAAAAATAGTTCGATAAATCCAATAAATATCAAACATGATAATAAAAACCGCGATCCAAATTGGCAAAATAAAAGAAAAAACAACCATACCAATAAGAGTCGTCCAAGTCAAAATACCAGGAATAACCTCCATCGTTCGTTGAGCTCGCCATTGTTTTGGATCAGTTGTTTTGGGACTAGGAAAATAAAACATAATATTAACTTACAATATGCAACAAATAACCTATAACAAAATGCAAGACTGTTATCAATTATTGGTTGTTAGTTGTTAATTGTTAGTAATTTATAATAAGTAAGCTTGCCACCGCAATAGAAACGCCTACTTGAACAATAAAGGTTGCCAATAGCAATAAATGCGCTGCAATGCGCTCTTTTTGCTTGTAGAATAGGTATCCCAAGACAGTATTTACGCTTAAAATCAACAGGCCAATAGCTGGCAAAAAATATATTTGGCGCCAATCTCCGATCACATCAACTCCAAAGTATATATTATAATGAAGTATGATAGGAAAATCAACAGGCCTAATAAAATAAGCAATAAAACCCCAATTTGCCAAATTAACAAAAATAGCAGCAATAATAACCCATTGCACCAAAGCACTGCGGAAAAATTCCTGCATATAAATATATTTCAACTCTGATTGAAACTTATTGATATTTAATATAATTTTTTTCCTATTATGTTCTAACATATGTTATTTTCTAAGAAAGATCTTGCGGTTTTTCAAGAGCCAATGGTTCAATGGCTTTTTCTTGATCAGTTATTCTGGAAACATCTTTATCAATCTTTCCCAATTCCTTATATGCAGTATTAAAATGATTAACCGTTGTTCCCAAGCTTCCATGAATTTTTTTCATATACTCCTCATATGCCACGATATGCTTGCCTAATTTTTCAACATTGGTGCGTATTTCCTTTGCATTTTCCTCAATTTGAAATGCTCTAAGCCCTTGAAGAACTGTTTGCAAATATGCCAAGAAATTTGTTGGAGAAACAATAATTACATGTTTTTGATTGAAAGCATATTCTATTAAATCGGCAGAATTCACCTGTGATGATCGCATAAGCAAATCATAATAGATTGTTTCACTAGGAATAAACATAAAGGCAAATTCCATAGTCCCCTCTTCTGGACGAATATATTTAGACGTTTCATCAATTCTATTTTTCAAATCTTGTTTGAAAAGCTTTTCGAATTTTTCTTTTTCAATTTCAGTAGTGGCATTAATTATTTTTTCATAATTCTCCAGGGAAAATTTCGAATCCACCGGCACAATATTTTTTCCCACAAAAACAGCTGCGTCCACTATCTCTCCATCCTTAAATTTGTATTGCATTTTATAATTATCTGGTGGCAAAACATTCTTCAGTGTTGTTTCCAAAAAATATTCCCCCAGGATTCCACGTTGCTTGGTATTTTTCAAAATATCTTGCAAACTCTGAAGTTGAGCTGAAAAATTCACCACTTGCTTATTGGTTTCTTCGAGCCTTGTGACGCTAGCAACCATGTCAGCAATTTGTTTTGCTGACTGACCAGTAATGCCATGAACGGCTTGCATTGTGCTACTGATTTGCTGTTGCGATGCTTTGTGTGTTTCGGATAATTTTGAGTCAATTTCTTTTCGCAATTCACGATTTTCCTCAATGATATGACGAAGTGATTGTTGCATTGAGATTATCCTCTCCTTTTCATCTTTATTATCAGATCCAGCTAAAACTTTCATTTTTAAATCAAAAATAAGCCACGACAAGGTGGCCAAAAAAATAATAAGTACAAAAAAAATGAGATAATACATAGTTTAAATTGTTTTCAATAAAAAATTAAATCCAAAAAAATAATGACAAAAAATTTTAAGTTTTAGATTTAAAATTTGAGATTTTATTATTATTTTAATATTGATATTTGAGATTTTCTAATTGCTAATATTTTTTTCTGCCCATGATAAATCTTTTCAAGCCTGGAATTTTATCAATAAGTTCCAAATGCGTTCCCTCCATAAAATCAAGCAGAAAACGATCTAGCATATCCAAACGATATTTAAATTCCTCACTATTCATCAAAACAAAACTAACTTCTTTGCCAACCTCTGCCTCCAAACCATTCATAACACTTTTCAATTTCGTGCGACTAACATTATTTGCAACTAAGACCATGTCCACCTTACTTTTTGGATAATTAAGAAATATCCCACTCACTAAAGCAAGCTTAACGTCTCCAATATTTTTCAATTTTGACAAACTTCCAGTTTCAGGAGAGGCAGTAGATTTTGCAAATAAACTCTTAAGTTCACTATGAAAACAAAATTCATGATCAAGCGTGTAATATTTAACTCCTTTTCTTACTTTCTCAATTAAAAATTTTATTTTTTTAAGATCATTGATCTCTTTTCGCACAGCCGCAGTTGATAACATATTTTTACCTGCAATTTCTGGGATATTATATTCTTTATCAGAATTAAGCAAAAAAAATCTCAAGATTCTAGTCTTTGCTTTTGAACCAAAAAGTACTTCGAGGATTTCAGACATACGTTTAACAACAATTAATGAAAATTAAGATTTTTTCTACCACCAAAAGCAGCAATATTGCCATTATACAACCATTAAATTTAAAAGTAAACATCAAAGTTACAGGCATTTGAACTCAATTGCGTCAAAATCAAAATTGCTATATTATATAAGAAGATGCTTGAGGGCTTTTTTCTACCAAATACTGGTATTACAAAAACTCGTGTTTGCAAGAAAATATGAAAAAAATAAAAATAAAAATTATTTTTATTTGACTCATTCTTTCAAACATGAGAATCATTCTCATGTCTCGCACTTCGCTAAACAACAAAGATGTGATAAAAGAACTGGAAAAAAAAATTTTCCCCATTTTGGTTGTAAATAATTCCTCATTGAAGCCCTATGTAGAATTATTTGAATATGAACCAGAAAATATATACCAGCAACCACTTGGATCACTTGTTGGCTTTTTTGAAGTGAAAGAATTTTCAGAAGAATCGGCCTATATTGTGAATTTTTTAACTTCTGTTCTAAAGAAAGAATATTACATCAACCCAAAAAGACCCGTCACGGAAAGCCTCGACAGCGCCCTTCATAAAGTAAACATAGCCCTATCAGAATTGGCCAAACATGGAAACATTGAGTGGCTTGGGAAAATAAACGCTGCGATTTGCGTGCTCGAAAAAAACAATGCTCACTTTAGTGTCTCCGGAGATGCGAAAATATTCCTGTTTAGAAGTAAGAATCTTTCAGAAATTAGTGAGGGGCTAGCATCAGACATTGTTGAACCACATCCACTCAAAACTTTCGTAAATGTTTCTAGTGGAAGACTGGAAAATAATGATCGCCTAATGATAACATCTGCTGATATTTTTCATATTTTATCAATTACCGAGATAAGCAAAAATTTCCAACGGTTCGAAGGAGACAAATTCGTACAATTTCTTAAAACAGCGCTCTCAAATCAACTAGAAATGATCGTTTCTATTGTTGTCGAAATGATTGAACCTGTTCCTGTACCAGTAGTGAAGACATTAGCACGCAAAAAATCTCTTCAAGCTGCTAATGCTTTCAGTGAACAAACCTTTGCCAATTCAAAATCAAAAACAAACACCCTAGCAGAGCAAGAGGCGTTAGCTGCTCCAATATTGATAAACGAAAATGACCCAGAATACACAGATGAGAAAACTGGACATATCTATATCCAAGGAGAAGCTAACGATGAACCTGAAAGTGCAAACCCCCAAATTGGCCTATATTGGGATATTGTTAAGGAAAAAATTTCCAATGGATCATATGCAACAAAAAATGAAATTCGCAGGCGCTTTTCCCTATACAAAAAACAATTAGACAGAAAAAAAGAACTTCGAAGAATTGAAAAAGAAAAACAAGCTGAATTTGATGCCAAGGAAAAAAAGCGTCTTGAAGAGGAAAGAATTCTTCAAGAAATAAAAGTGCAACAAGAGCTTACTCAATTGGAAGTAGAATCTCAAAGAATTCGCCTCAAGCAAGAAAAAGAAGATCAAAAGATAGCATTGATGCAAGAAAAAACATTCCAAGCGGAGATTGCAAAGAAAAGAAAACTTGAAGAAGAAAATCAAGCACAAAAATCACGAGAGCAGAAACTGAAAAAGATTGAAGATGTTGAGGACGAAGAAGGGCAAGCAGAATTGCCAACTTCAGCATTGAGTTTTCTAGAAAAACTTCGCTTGGCTCAATTGGAACAAAAACACAACACCGTTATTGATTTGAGCTTGAAAAGCAAAACACCTATTGAAGAAATAGTTCCCGTGATGATAGAAAAAACAGTCATCGAAGATACAACAAAAGAAGATTCAAAAATTGAAAAATTGAAAAATATTACCAAAGAATATTCTCAAGAGCTATTGCTATTATCAAAAAATTTATTTGAAAAAACAAAAAATAAAACACGCGAATTTTCAGCAAAAAAGAATAATCAGGCAAATACGGATATTGAAAAACAATCACATTTGAGCATCGCTCCCCACTTTCGAAAAATTAGCAGCTTATTTTCAAAATTTTCCAACAAACAAAAACTTTATACTATCGGAGGTTTAATCATGGTTTTTGTTGTCCCACTTTTCATTGTGCACTTCCTGAACCAACCCAAGAAGCCAACCATAACAGATTTGCAAGTCACAACTCCTATAGTTCAAGCAAATACACTCGCTAATGAAAAAAATATCCAGCTTGACACTAAAAGCCAAATTGCGCTCTCTAATGCTGGCATCATAAGCACGCTTATCACTAATGCAGGAGCAGTAGCAATTTCCAAGAATGCTGTCACTATACTGACTTCAAAAAAAGAAATCTCTTTGCCGAGCGATAGTGGAAATGCGGTTAGTGCAACTTACATGTCAGATCTTTCGCTAGTACTAATTTTCACAGACCAAAATAAGGTCATTTCATTTAGTCCAACATCACTCAAATTCATCAATAACAATATAACTTTACCGACAAACATAAGTGAATATTTATTAGGAACATATCTAACTTACTTATATATACTTGATAATAAAGCTAATCAGATATATCGCTACCCTCGAGCAGAAGGAGGCTTCGGAGAAAAAACTAATTGGTACAAGGATTCAACATCCTTAGCAAATGTGAGTGCCCTGACTATGGATGAAAACATTTATGCTGTAAAAGACAATAATATTTTGAAATTATTCAAAGGCAAGCAGCTTGACTTTAAACTAGAGAATTCAGCAACACCAGTAAATTTAGACAAAATATTCACCACTATAGATGATCAATATATTTATGCACTGGACAGCAAAAATGGACGCTTAGTGCAATATACCAAAGAAGGTAGTATATTTGCTCAATATCAAAATGAGTCACTCAAAAGCGCCCTTGGTCTAGCTGTAGATGAGACAAACAAACTAGCTTACATAACAACACCTACTAATCTGCTTTCACTTCCAATACAATAAAAAATACTGATTAGAAATCTCTAATCAGTAGCGCAAAGTAGAAATAATACCCCAATATTATATTATACTCCAAAATTGATAAAATGTCAATACAGACACATAAAACGGCTATCCATAGCCGTTTTATGATATAAGAATTTTTTGTATTTTCACTTCAAGCGAACACGTTTATGCCTTGTCCATATCTTGCCCACAACAAACCAGGGTTCCACCGCCAGCCTTTGTTACCTCAACCTCATTGCCACAAATAGAGCAGGTATATTTCTCACCTTCATTTTCTACTGCCATATAATTTATACTTTTAAAAAATTATCCTAACAATAAATATTACGCTTCTTTCATGCTTTGCCTTGCAAATTGAGCGCGTTGCATGATTTCACGATTAACAATCGCAGCGTCGCGACCGTATTTAAGTCTTGAGAGTTCTTTTAAGTAATTTGCAGCTTCTTGGTTACCTTTTGTCATATCATTAGTATCCAGACTAAATGGCTTTGAAAGCTCGTTATTAATAAGCACTCTTGCAAATCCTTTGCGATTATCCACGTTTACCAAATCATTAGCCGTAAAAATTGGTGCCAATTGTTTTTCCAAAAATTCTGCATCTTCAGGACCAACACGCAAGATCACCATCGAACCAACATTACCAAAGACAGCCTTGGAAATATCTTCACTAAGTTGTCCAATAAATTGATGCGCGATATTAAGACACAAATGATATTTACGAGCTTCGGAAAGAATTTGTGAAATAGAATTAGTGGTAACATTTTGAAATTCATCCAAATACAAATAGAAATCTCGGCGTTCTTCTTCTGGCATATCGCCTCGTCCCAAGGCTGCCATCAAAATCTTACCCACAATAACCATACCCAGAAGATGTGCATTAATTTCTCCAATTTTTCCCTTGGAGAGCTTAACCAATAAAATTTTTCCTGTGTCCATAATTTCCCTAAAATTGATAGTGCTTTTTTGTTGAGCAATAATCGGACGCATCATGTCATTGGAAATGAAAGTCGTCAGTTTGGAAGTGATATATGGAACCATATTAGCAAGAGCTGCTTCCCCTCCAGCTTTTTCAGCTTCCTTGGTCCAAAAATCCATCACCACAGGATTTTTACATTTGGAAAGTTTCATTTTTCTAAAATCTTCGTCTGCAAGCACTTTGGAAATCTCCATCAGTGTGCTGCCTGATTCTGGATCTTCCATAATAAGAAGCATTGCATTTCTGACATATTGTTCAAACATCGGACCACCAGTTGCCTTCAGGTCATATAATTGATCGAAGATACCAATCATTTCATTGATGACAAATGTTTTTTGCTCTGGATGAGCTGGGTCATATTCCAACATATTAAGTCCAAAGGGTCTTTCCATGTCGGATGGATCAAAAACGATCACATCTTCAGCGCGCTCTTTTGGAATCGAAGCTAAAATGTCCTCAATTGCATCGCCATGTGGATCTATAAAGCAAAATCCTTTTCCATTTCTTGCATCTTGCTTGGCAAGTTCCTGTAAGAAAACAGTTTTTCCTGTTCCAGTTTGACCAATTGCATATAAATGCCTTCTTCGATCAGAATCAGTCATTCTTATTTCAGTTTTGGTGCCACGATAATTGTTATAGCCAAGAATAAGACCTTCCTTTGGAATGTTAAGTGGTGGTGGAGCAGCTCCAGCTTTTTGCCATTTTATCTTTGGAGTTTCGGTAGTAGAAATTGGAAAATGATAAATACCAGCAATTTCTTCGGTAGATAATATAATCGCATGTTCTTCGTCAAAATTCCTGAAAATATAATCAAAAGCAATTTTCTTAGATTTCATTCTTTTTTGCACAATGAAATGATTCACCTCATGGTTCTCAAATTGTGCAAAAGAATTTTCAATATGCGCCAAAATTTCATCAGACCTTTGTTGATTCATCGCACTCACAACTAATCTAATATTGACCTTGAAGCCAGCCTTGGATGATTTGGACTCGATCTTTTTGATCAATTCTTGTTCTTCTGGCGTAAGTTGTACCGCTTCCTTGTTAACTATCTGATCTTTTGGCTTATTTTGAATAACTTGCACCATACCTTTTCCGAGATCCATGGCTAGCGAATCAGAATGTGCATCTTTCAATCTTTTTCCCTGTTGCATTTTGTGTGCAATTCCTCGCCCAAGTTTGCGCCAATTGTTGCCAGCAGGGCGAAGCACAAGTTGCACCGCAGCTCCTTCATTTTCAGAGTGAAGCTTGCTAAGCGCATTTGAAATTTCATTCAAAGGATCGATATCAATATTTTCATATGTCAAAACTGGCAAAGCATGGGTTTTTTTCAGACCAAGAGTTGCAGCTGAAGTGAAGCTACCTGGAGAAAAGATGGTATAGTCAGGAATTTTCTCAATGGATGCCTGTGGAAAATATGAATGGACTTGTTTTTCAATACTGTCTCTGAATTTTTTGGGAACTGACAAGTAAAAGGAAATCTCCTCACTATTGGAGGGATTAGCAATTTCTAGAGCAATATATGGATCACTGTATAAAAAATGTGAAATTATTGATTGCTTCTCTTTGATATTGGCAAGAGTTGTGAGCAGTTGTTCCATTGCTCCAATTTCCGCTTTCCACTCATCAGCATTTGCAGCATTTTGCACACCTTTTTCTTTGAAAATTTTCGTGACACGCACAACTTCAAGATCCATATTCATTGAGCGGTTTATCTGTGCGCGATAATTAATAAAACTGCGAAGCACCAAAAAACCACCACTAAAAAGTGTGACTAAAGAAAAAAACCAAGTCAGTGGAAGCAGGAATATGTTTAAATCAATAGTGTCCATTTTTGTTTTGTTTTTTTTATTTTTTATATTTCCACACTTGTCATTCCCAACTCGATTGGGAATCTAGGATTTATTTCTACGACCGAGCTAAAACCTGGATCCCCGCTTTCGCGGGGATGACACAAATTGTAATATAACTATAATTCCTTTATCATTCCTTTTTTAACCAAAGCATCATGAAATTCATCAACAAGCATTTGATCATGAAAAGTGTCTAGGGTGTAATTATCATCCATATGCTGGGCAACTTTCACTGCATGCACGATTCCTTTTTGTCCTGCAATATCAACCAAATGCTGCACTCTTGATTCGGCATCAATTTTTTGAGAACCAATTTGCGCATCAGCTATAACCATATTTTGATCAACCTCATTCGTAACTTGTGTTTGAACTTTAGATAAAATCTTACCGTAAGAATTATCTTTTTCTGCGGAAATAACTTCTTGAGGAGTTTCTTGCTCAACTTTTAATGGTGTTATTTTTTCTTCTCGAGACAGTTGCCCTTCAATATTGCCTCCGATTTTAGCTTTCAAGTCCAAATCACTTTCATCTATTGGTTCCATATCAGATCATAAAACATGGCTCATGGCTCATGGATCAAAAAACCCACAGTTCATGCGTCATGCATCAATTTTAATTTAAAATTTACTCCTCCTAGTTATCATATTATACTTTTATACCCTACATTCATTGTTTTGTGTTCTATGTTTCATGCTTTATGCTCCATGTTCCATGTTCTATGATTCATGCATTTGACTGCACCATTTCAGCTCTAAATTCTTCAATTATTTTTTGCACCATTTCATCATAATTATTTATTTTTTCTTTGAAAAATGTTTCTACAATTTTTGGATCAACATTTTCTCCTGCTGAAATTTTTTCATATTCTTCTCGCCCTTGTTCGCCAAGTTTATCCATGGTCTCGATGAAAATTCTTTTAAGCAAAACTTCTGTCATTTTGATAATGAGCTCATTTTGCTTATCTTCAGCCAGCGTGTCAATTCCAAGATCCTTGATCAATTGACCAAGCGCCTGGGATTGAACATTTGAAATTTCTTCATTTTGATCTGTCATATTTTTATTTTAAAATTATTTATTTTAACCTCTTAAGATGCCATATTTGCTTTCAATAGTTCGCAAAATAACTCTTTGCATATAATGCTTAACTGTTTCACCATCACTAGGATTAAGTGTTGGAACATAGTTTCCATTATAATATTTCACATTATTCTTTATTACGTTCGAACTAATTTCTCTAAAGTCTTTCAATTTTGAGCCAATTTCATTATCCGCAATTGCACGATCATATTCCACATTCTGATTCTCTAGCAATAAATTCTTATCACCAGATTTAAATGTTTCATATATTGAATCAGTTAATTTTCGCAAATCACTTCTGTATTCAGTTGTGTTTTTTATATATTCAGCGCTCTGATTCATAACGGTTTCAGCTGAAGACATTGCGTCATGTTGCGAGGAGATATTTGATTCAGTTGTATGACCACTCATAATTTTGTCTATAGCCTTTGCATAATCATTATGAGCATACTTAAAAGATTCCTGTGAGGAAATAATTTCCTGATGTGAATTTATAATTTCTTCCTGCTTATGCTGTTCAATCGCATCATTTATTAAGCTGGTAGTATTTTCTGGTGCTGGCAGCGGCTCATTTCCACTAATAATATTTTCTGGTGTAAGATTGTCATGGTAATTCTCCACTAGTTTTCCAACAGAAACGTCTGGCAATTTCGCATCTGGGATTTCTGGCAATTTTCCAGTACCATCCATATGCAAAATTCCACCATGAAGCATTTTAATATCACCCTTAATTTCAGTTAATACTGGTTGTCCATTGATCTCTACTATTTTCAATTCAGCTCCCGGTTGAATATTGACTCGTCCAGTTGCTAGCATCTCCTTGTATTCAGCAAGTTTTCCTGATTTTGTAAGTTCATCTTGATGTGTTTCAATATAATCTTTCATGTATGCTGTATACATTTTATGTGCAACAGCTCCATGATTCTTTATTTCAGGATGATTTGCCTCCATGAATTTATTCAAAGTACCTTCAATACTGCTTCCTTTCGCAATAGTTAAGGATTCAAAAGCATCCTTGCTAGGAATATTTTCTGGCGGTATTGCTTGAGAATGCTCAAAGGCATTAGTTGACCAACCTTTTGCATCCTGATTTTGGATATTTTGTGAATGCTCAAAGGCGTTAGTTGACCAAGTTTTTCCACCTTCAGCTTGAACAGCTTGAGCATGATCATACGCATTAGTTGACCAATTTTGAGCATTGGGATTTTCCATTGTGCCCAATGAATGACTATGCTCGAAAGCATTTATTGACCAAGCGCCTGATTCATGAGTAGCAGAAGCAACAGCACCACTAACAGCCTCTTTTCCATGTTGCCAATATTCGCCAGCATGTGCAACTGAAGCTCCTAACATTTTTGAAAATGCCCCACTGCCAATTAACACTCCAATTCCAACTCCTGCAAATTTATTAAATAAAGAAGCAATTTTATGCTTATTCATTTTTTCATCAACTTGATCTATTTTTTCACCAAGTAAAGCGCGCAATTTTTCAAAATCAGCCTCCTTTTTATTTTCCTTACCTTCACCACTCAAAAAAGCTTTGTTTTCTGCATCAGATGCTTTTTTCATTGAGCGTTGATGCAAGGCATCTAATCCTTTTGATGAACCAACAGCTGTTGCTGCGGCTCCAATGAATCGCTTACCTGCAATTAAAGCCCAAGAACCACTAAGCAGGATAGCGGCACTAGCTGCTAACTTAGCTGTAAGTGGAAGTTTATTATAGGTTTGTTCAATCTTCTCTAAACCAGCCCAGCCCATTTTAAATGGAGTGCAAATAAGATCTCTGATATTCTTTTTTTCTTTTCCATCATTTTCTGAAATTTCCTTTTTCTCTCTTTCCGCATGCGGAGTTTTTCTTTCTTTTTCAGACAATGTTATATCTTTTCCATTTTTATCTCCATGAAAAAGAACGCTTGCCTTTGCCCCAGTACGTGCATCATATAAATCAATAACTGCCTTATGATTAAAAAATGTCATCATCTCTTCTATTCTTGTTTGGCGAGATTCCTTGGTTGATTTTTCATCATTTTGAATATCCCTAATCCAAGCATCACGATAGACAGCTAAATCATCCTTTAGACGATTAAAATCACCCTTAACATCCGCATGATCTTCAGCTTTTCCTAAAAACTTATTTCCAAAAAATTTCTGAATTCCCTGCATTGTCGTGCGATGCTTATATTCAGTTTGCGCATAAGCAGCCAAGGAATCTTGATATTGCAACTTAGCTTTATCCATATCTAAAACTTCAATAGTTTCGTTTCTACGATCTGTTCTACGGTCATCCGCCTCTCTATTGTGAAGTCCTGTTTTTAATTCCTCTTCATTATCATTATTAATTTCATGTTTAGGTTTGGGTTTTTTAGTATAACCTTTCTCAATATTTTTAGCCCTAAGTCTCGCGGAATCTTCATTTATTTTTCTTATTCTTTCAGCTTGATCACTATCAATATTTACTACATCATTAAGATTTTGAGATTCATTAACTGACTTTACAGTTTCATTATCCTTGGCAAAATTAGCACCACCGCCAAGAGTAGTTTTATTCCCCTCACTATCAAATTGACTTTCATCATTTTTTACAGCTTCTTCTTCAGCTATTTTCTGCATAGCATTCCCAATTAATCCAGCTTCTATTGTTCCCATAAATATTTATTTTTATATTTATACTTATTTACAATTTATGCACCTCATTAAAAAAATGGTTTTTTAGATTGGTTATTTCAGATTCATCATTCGTTAGATGATATTTTTCAATAATAATTTCCACGCCCATATCCATAGTTCCTCTTAATATTGATTCTTTCTTATTATCATCAGCTTTTTTAACCTCCTCATTTATTAACATAAGCTTAACGACTTCACTGTATATCCTTCTTAATTCACCAATAATAAGTTCAAATTTTTCAGGATTCTCACGAAGTGAGTCCCAAGCATGCAGACTTTCTAATTCTTCTGATTTTATTATACCACTTTCTTCTTCTTTTGTCTCAACAATCGCCTCCTCAATCTGGTCATTTTTTACTTCCAAGGAGTCACTGCCTCCTGCATCCTCTTTTTTATCAATAAAATAAGTTTTTCCGTCGTGAATAACGCAAACCTTTCCTCTTTCCTTTAGCGACAAAATTTCATGGGCAAGCATTTGCATTTCCTTGAGGCGCTCCCAATATTCTTCAGCTTGCTCTTCGTTTTCAAGGGCATCCACAAAACCACTGTTGTTCAGTAAGACTTCCATTTTTCCCTTAATATTTTCATCCCAGCGTTTTTCCGCCTCATTCAAATCAAGATTTCCATCATAAGTTGTTTCAAGTATTGCACGAAGAACATCTTCCTCCATTTTTTCTTGCTCTCGCATGAATAATTCCAACAATCTTTCCTTTGCCTTGTTATTATTTTCAACTTTCACATCGCTAACATTAAAATTATCAACATGTTCAAGTCCATCGATCGGCTCTTCCTGTTGCTTATTCTTTTCAGTTTCATTTTCAGCGACATCCGCCAATTCACTAATAACCTCTACATTATTATCAATAATAATCGGTTCTTGTTTTTCTATTTCAATAATATTATCTTCATTTTCAACCTCAATAACTACAGGTTCTTTTATTTCTTCAACCTCATTGCTACTAGCTTGACCTCCGATCTTTATTGGTACGTCCAATGATTCATCCACAAACAAAGTCTCCCCGACTTCGCGATGAATATAGCGAGCTATTTCTTCTCTTGATTTTGCAATCAATCCGGCATCTTTCTTTTTGCTTCTCTGTTTCAAGAAATCTTGCAAAACTATGCTCTCATCAGAGATGCTTTTCATCACATTTTCAACCAGCACGCTTTCATCAATTTCGCCATCAATCTGACGCAATGCTCTGTCAGCAACTTCACCGTTTTCTATTGATTTTTTAGCGCGTGCCAATTCTTTTCCAATTTCATTATAAATAAAAGTTTGAAAAACAAGCTTATTCAAATCAACAGTATTAATTTTGTTTAAAATCCATTGTTCATATTCAGGGGAAATAATTTCAGCATCTCCATTATTTTTTTTCTCAACAATTTCAGCCAAAGCATTTTCATCATTCAAAAGTTGTTCGCCAGCGTGGCTTCCCATATAAAAAATATCAGATCTTAGAAGTGGTTTTTTGTTAACGTTAAAAACAGTTTCCGCTGAAACCCTTTCGGTCATTTTTTCATTCAATGCGTTTTTAAGAATTTTTTTGGCCTCATTTTTCAATTCAACAATTTCCTTTTCTTTTTCTTCGTCGCTCATTTCAGTTTCTGCACCATTTCCAATTTCAATGTTTTTTTCTTTTTTCTTTTTTCTTTTTTTGTTAACATTTGGCACAATAATTTCATCATCATCTTCATCATGCTCATCATGTTCAAAAGACTCGGATGATTTTCCTTTTTCATTGCTATGCCTGCGTATATTTATATTGTAATCCCTTAGCATTTCCTTGCCTTCGACCATCTGTATTTTTCTTTATATTTATAAATAAATTATATCACAAAAAAACATTTTTTGAAATCATATTTATATAAAAATGGAAACTTTAAATAATGAAAAAGCGCAGTAGACAAAATTGTCTACTGCGCTGATATTTCAGAGATGGCTATTTTCCATAAATTTCTCTAGCCATTCTTTCAAGTCTTGCATTGGCAACGGAAGAAGATGATGTTCTTCCGACTGTTCTTTCTTGCGACATTGCCATAACCTCTTTTCGTTGTTGCGGCTGTGATGCATTTCCATCCACCATGCCGACTTCCTCAATCTTTTTTTGATACTCAAGAGGAAGCTGCTGACCAGGGTTGGACTTTTGATAGTCCAAAGCTGAACGCAGTTGAGAAATTTTTCTCTCCTCAAGTTGACTATCCCTGACTGCCTTAATCTCATTGGCCAATCTATAGGCCTCTATGGATGAAGGACTGAATTTATTCCCAGTCAACTGATTGAAATAATAAGTTGATTGCGGGAAAAGCATGCAGACTATTGCAACAAAATAACAAAATATTGTTACCCTAGAGGCAAAAGTGAACATGCCGATGAAAAACACTGAGCTGCCGACAGCAACAACAAGTGTCAGCATGCCGATCATGATAGCCGTTGGAATGTCACCCGCGGTATAATTCACATACAGCGGTGTCATCAGAAACAGGATTGATTGTCCAAGGAAAACGCCTTTGACAATCGCCACATATTTCGTGGTGACCTCATTTTCAAAGATGCCAGTCTCCACAGCTCCTTCTTTTTTTTCGCCCAATGCACCGATGAGCTCCAATGACTCACCTGCTGCATGGACAAACAACAAACGTTCCGTCGAAAGCAATCTATATATTGTATAGGCATACGGAATTGCAATAACTAAAAACGCATTTGTGATTGATGGTCTAAAATACAACACCGCTCCCATGCCGATAAATGTTGCGATCAATATAGAAAAGAGTGTTGCCTTGAGCTTGTCCAATTGGGTTGTTCCTGCTTCAAACAATGCTGAAAAAATTCTTATCATGACTTCCTCCCTTTTTTAGTTTAGAAATAGTTTTGCAAGCCACGAACGATTATTATATTCGCAACTTTTTTTTCTGATACCATTTTCAACTTTTGTCATCATTGCATCAGCAGAAGCATATGCGGCCGTTCCTTTTGTCAGTAAAAAAGGAATAACCACTTTCTTGCTGACATCAATGAACTTTTCGAAGTTGGAATGCCCGTCTTGCAACAATCCTGCCGCAACTATCCTTGCGTACACTTCCCTAACTTTAGTGCAGTCTTTAACCATATCTTCCAAGATAATGATACCTGGACGTTTACCGGCAGGCACTGCTAGCTTTCCAGGAACAGCAGCAACAGCATCCTTTTTAGGTGTAGTCTTAGTAGCTGGAACTTCAGGTGTTCCTGGTTTATCAGGGACAGCTGGCGTACCAGCAGTCGTAGGATTTTCTTGATCGCGAGCAACAATAATTAAGCGAAAATTTCTCGCATAAACGGTGCCATTCGCACAATCTTCCAACCTGGCTATTTCCATCGCTTCTTCAATCAGTCTCTTTTGTTCAATTGTGATGTTTGCTTCAGCCAAGTCGAGAGCAAAAAAATGCTCATCCTTCCATAACCTGGTACCAACAATTCTGTCTTTTATTTCATTTCCTACAGTTGTTCTGACATCATCAGTGACCATTCGCATGGCCCAGTCCCAGGCTTTTTTTATAACGGAAAAAAAAGCAACTTCACTCAATGCTTCACCTGCAAATCTTCCTAATCCCATGATAAACCTCCCTTTTCCCTTTTTTGATTGATATTATGTTGTCAAAGAGCCTTTAAAGGCGCTTTTATTTGCCTTATTGCAGGACAATCCTACAACCATCTATTCTAGCATAAAATAAGCTTAGTGTCAAGCTGTTTACAAGACGAAAATAGTGTTATAATAAAAGAAATAAGCATCATTTTTACCAATAAAAAAATAAACATAAAATGAATAAAATCGAAATGTCCGCCCAAGGCGGATTCATCATGGGCGGAAAAAATAAGAAAATGATTTGGGGATTATTATTAGCAATCATGATTGCCGCTTTTGCTTTGCGGGCAACTGACATTAAAAACATCCCAGCTGGAATTTATCCCGATGAAGCGCAAAATGGAGTGGATGCACAAGAAGCCAATGCCACTGGGCAATATAAACTTTTTTATGAAGGCAACCAGGGTCGCGAAGGACTCTTTATTAACCTCCAAGCCCTCTCCATCAAAGCCTTTGGTCCGACAGAATTTGGATTGAAATTCTGTTCAATCATCTTTGGAACATTAACGGTGCTTGGAGTGTTCTTGCTAGCTAATGAACTTTTTTCCAGTTATGCAGCTGGACTCATTGGAGCATACCTTACTGCTTTTTCATATTGGGCCATCAATTTTTCCCGTATCGGTTTTCGCGCCATTATGGTTCCTTTCATTCTGTCATTTGCTTTCTATTTTCTCTGGAAAGGACTTCGCACAAAAAAATTGCACGACTTTGTGATTGCTGGAATCATTTATGGTCTCGGAGTTCATACCTATATCGCCTTTCGAGTTTCACCACTTGTTTTGGTGGCTCTTATTATTTCGCTTATCATCACTCGCAAAAATTTCCTCAAGGAATATTGGAAGCATGTGCTAGTTTTTACTTTTGCTCTTTTTGTCACAGCAGCGCCAATGCTATTTGATTTTTTCATCGCCAATCCGCAACACTATGCATCGCGCACTAGTGAAATTTCAGTTTTAAATCCAGAGTCTAATCAAGGACATCTCATCAGCGCTGTTACCAGAACATTTGGGCTAGCACTACAAAAATATTTTGTGATGGGAGATCTTAATATGAGACACAATTATGCACCTTATCCCCTACTTAATCCCATTGTCAGCATTGCATTTTTGATTGGTCTTATTTATGTTACCAGTAAATTATTACATCTTCTTTGGCTGCGATTTCACAGAGGAAATCGCAATGAACAAATGGACATTTATGTTTTTCTTTTATCTTGGTTTTTAGTATTACTTATTCCTGAATTTTTGGCTAATGAAGGAAATCCCCACGCTCTTCGTTCAATTGGAACCTTGCCAGCTGTTATTTTGATTTCAATAATTCCCTTTCTTTGGATTCTCAAGAAATATAATCAATTTGGGCATGCCTACAAGGCATTTACTATTTCTTTTTTAATTGGAGCTTTTGTTTTTATTGGACTAGCTGATCCAATTAAATATTTTGTTTTTTTTAACAATAGTCCTAAGCAACATGAGGTTTTCAGTGCAAACCTTAGAAACATTTCCGACTACATTCGCGCATTGCCACAGAATGAGCAGAAATATATCGTGACAGGCAGTATGGAACGCCTGACTATTAAATATCTAAACCCAACAATTCCAAATACTAAATATCTCTATCCTTCTCAAGTTGATCAAATTATTCCAAACGACAATGACGAATTTGAAATTATCTTCACAGGCTGGGATTGGAATGCCATCAATAATATCAAGAGTAAAATTCCAAATCTTACAGCTACTGAACATCGCGATGAGTTTGGGGATATTTTCATAACATTAACAAAATAAGACAACATTATTTAAAAAACGATTGAGTAATTATAAATTTAAAAAAATAAAAATAAAATCATGGAAAAGTTTCTCAAAAAAAATTATCGACTAATTGTAGTGGCGATAATGACATTCTTCACTGTTGTCTCGCTGTTGAATGCGAAAAATGATAGCGCAACATTTGATGAAGTTGCACACATCCCAGCTGGATACAGTTATGTTACCGAGCAAGACATGCGCCTAAATCCTGAACATCCACCATTACTCAAGGATCTAATTGGAATCCCATTAGCATTCCTTAATCTTAATTTTGATAAAACTCAACCTTTTTGGACGGGAGAAGGATTAAATAGAGTCTGGGACGACGGACAATGGCAAGCAGGAAAATATCTTCTCTATGAAGGCGGAAACAATGCCGATCAAATTCTTTTCTTAGCACGTCTGCCAATCATTATTATTTCCGTTATTTTAGGACTGTTTCTTTTCATGTGGGGAAAAGAAATTGCTGGAATCTTGGGTGGTCTTTTTATTCTTACCTTATATGCTTTTGATCCGAATATTTTAGGACACAATCATTACGTAACTACTGATATTGGAATCGCTGCTTTTATCACTTTCGCATTTTATTATTTTTTAAAATTCATCAAAAAACCAACTTGGAAAAATGTTTTCATTGGTGGTTTCTTCTTGGGGCTGGTTAATTTAGTGAAATTCTCTTCCTTAATGGCCTATCCAATACTCGGGTTAGTTATTTTAGTTTATCCACTTGTTAAGAAAATCTCACATGAAGAAGAAGAAAATAAAGGGAAATTGCTGCGCACTAAATTATTCTTTTCATATCTCGGAAAAGGCCTTGCAGCTCTGGCAATTTCCATGGTTGTTGTTTGGATTTTGTATTTCGTAAATACTTACAACATGCCAAAAGAGATTATTGACAGGCAAATAAATTTCTCTTTCCCTCTTTTTGACCACAACCCCCTTAGCATAACCACCAACAACGCATTGAGTGCTATCAATTCAGTTCCAATATTAAAACCTTTTGCGGAATATCTTCTTGGAGTCACCATGGTGTTTAAACGTGTGGCTGGCGGAAATGGAACATATTTTCTCAATAATGTTTCCGGCAAGGCATCCCCTATTTATTTTCCATTAGTATTTCTCATTAAGGAGACTATTCCATTTTTACTGCTTATTGTTTTTTCTTTACTTATAACTTCAGAACAGATATTTAAAAACACTATCTCATCTTTAAAGGAAAAGGCCCTAAAGAAAAATCTTAAACGCTTTTTGCAGATTGGAGTCATGCAATACACTCTATTTGGATTTATTCTTCTTTATGCATTTTTAAGCATTACGGGAAATTTAAATATTGGACTTCGTCATCTTTTTCCAATTATGCCACTGGCGTATTTATTGGTAACTAAAAAGGTTTTCGATTTCATTAGAAACAAACACAGGATGACAACCCACCAATTGCACATCTTATTAACTATCTTAATAATTTGGATCGTATCTATACCATTCTTTAGTTATCCTGGTTATGTTTCATATTTCAACGAAACTATTGGTGGAAGCAAAAATGGATACAAATATGTGACTGATTCAAATGTGGACTGGGGACAAGACTTGAAACGTCTAGCCATATTCCTTCAAAACAATCCTGAAATAAGAAAAATTAATGTTGATTATTTTGGCGGAGGAAATCCTGAATATTATCTAGGTGACCAATATATCTCTGGATGGGATTCGAAACGTCCTATTGAAAAAGGATGGTATGCAATATCAGTAAATTCACTCCAAATCAGCATCTATAACAAAGAAAGCAAAACTGCAGCAAACAATTACGAATGGACTAAACAATTCAAACCAGTGACAATGATTGGCAATTCTATTATGATTTATTATGTGCCAGAAACAATTTCAGAATAATACTATCCCCGCTTAAACATAAAAAACCAGCTAAGCTGGTTTTTTATTATTCATGCAAAAAATAAAGTTAGAATATTTTTACTACTTTATCTCAATATTAGTATTGATATCCTGCTGTACATCAGTAATAATAGGTTCTACGTTTTTAAATTTGTAAAAAACCTTATTTTCATCGCGAAGATCAATGTATGCGAGGTCTTTTATTTTTTCTGGTAATATTTCTTTTTTCAAAATTGTATTTAAAGTTCTAATTGCAGATTCTAGATCGTATTGCGTTGAGAGGTAAACTTCCAAATCCTGATCTGTTTTCACAGTTATTTCTTCCGCCATTCGAGAAGGAGTTAGATATTTACCAGTTATATTGAAACCCACGCCATTCAAAACATCTTTTATATTAAGCACATATTTTTCATATGAAGGATTGATAATTTGCTCATCTATTTTAACCTCTCGTCCACTCACATCATCGATTTGCAAAAGATTATTTTGCACAAGATCTGCAGATGAAAAATCAGCTTCACTATATGCTACTCCTTTTTCATCAAGCAAATAACATTTATCACCACTGCACCAAACAAGCAGGGCTTTGCGCTCATCAATAACTATATCGACAGTATCGGGAAATTTTTTGTTCACGCGCACACTTCGTATTTTTTTAAAACTATTCATTAAAAGTTTTTCCATTCTTCCTTGCGAAGCAAACATGAAATTATTTTTCGGTATTATATTCAAAAATTTTCCTTGCAGTGAGTTGTCGATAACTACACCTAATTCATTTTTATCAAGCTCTCGTGTTCCATCAATAGAAATATGTGAAAGCTTAAGATATTGCGAAAAAAATAACGTGTAACAAAGCACGCCAACAAAAAAAATCGATAGAATATAAAAAATTATCTTCGATAAAATACGAGGAATGTCTCTTTCTTCTTTGCATTGGTCTCCTGTGCAATTTTTTATATATCTTTTTGTCATACTTATAAGTCCATAAATAATACTTCCAGCACAAGACGACTATTGGCATTACTGCGTTTTAAGGTCGCCATACTTTTTTGAATTTTTTCAATATCATCGTAAGCCTTTCTATTTTTAAATTTATCTACAGACATAATATCCTTTCTTAACTCCCATATCCAAACATTTAACTTATCAAGAGTTCTAACTGCATCTTTAGAGAGATCTTCTGCTAATTTAAATTTCTCATTTAATGTTCCTTTTTTGAGTTTTTCAAGTTCCATTAAGGCGTCTATTCTAAAATTCTTTTCTTCAATATTTTCATTCAAAAATTTAGCTAAGCCTGGACGTCCAATAGAAAGTTCCACGCAATCTTGTTGAAATGAAAAGTCTTCAGCAAATGCTTTTTTCATCTCTCCATCATCCACTAAACCAAAATTAACGACTTGCAAACGTGAAAGTATTGTGGGGAGAATTCTATCTACTTCATGCGTAACGAGGATAATCATGGTTGTTGGATTTGGTTCTTCTAAGATTTTCAGTAAAGCATTTTGACAACCGTTGGTCATGCGATGCGCATCATCAATAACCAAGATTTTATATTTTCCATGATATGGAAAAAGACTCAAGCTTTGCTTGGCTTCTCTTATTGATTCTATTGAAATATCGCGCTGTTTGGAAATATTATTCTTTTGGACAATTTCAGGCTGAACAATAATAAGATCTAACTTAGCATCATTACTAACATCATTCAAATTCAAACCTAGAGATGTGCTATCAATAGTATGCAGCGCAAATATCTTTGCTAAAGTGAATTTTCCTATGTGTTCTGGCCCAGAAAAAAGATAGGCGTGATTAAGATGCCCTCTCTCGAGAGAATTTTTCAACAATTCAAACGCTTTTATATTTCCAACAAAATCCATACCTTGATAAAATTCCAAATTATAAAAAACAAATTCCAAATAAAATTAAATTTACAATCTTCAATAATTACGAGCTATTTTAAAATTTTGTCTATATATTCACTAAATTCTTTCCTAAATCGCTCACTGGAAAATTCAGCAGCGCGAGCTTTAATAATATTTTTATTGTATTTATCTTCATTAATCAAAAATCTCCTTACGCCATCCGCAATAACCTCTGGTGTCTGTGAGTCAAAAAATTCACCTGTAATGGATTCTTGAACCGTTTCCAACACTCCGCCCATTCTGTAAGCAATAACTGGCACACCAAAGCTCATAGCCTCAACTGGAGTAATGCCAAAATCATCCTCTGCTGGAAAAATAAAGGCTTTGGCATTTTGATAATATTTCACAATAACATCATCTTTTTGCCAGCCCAAAATTTGCACATTGCCCTTGGCAATTTTTCGCAAATAATTCTCTTGTTCACCACTTCCAATAACAACCAATGGTAATCCTAGCTTATTAAAAGCTTCAACCACAACATCCACTTTTTTATACGCAGACAAGCGAGAAACAATAAGGAAGTAATCCGAAGTCGGCAGTTGGTCATTCTTTTTAGCATCAACTAACTGATGACTAATGGTTGATGAAATCTCTGCTGGTGGATATATCACAGTTGATTCCCTTCTATAATATTTATCAATTCTTTTTTGAGTATATTTTGAATTTGCAATCAAATAATCTGGGCGATCAGCTGCTAAGCGATCCCAGACACGTAAATAATTAAAAATAATGCGCAAGAAAAATCCAAATTTTACACCATTACTCTCTTTGACATATTTTTCGTTGTAATCCCAAACCCAACGCATCGGAGAGTGCAGATATGCCACATGCACGGTGTCTAGTTTTGTCACAATGCCCTTACTCCATGCGCCTGAAGATGAGATGACCAAATCATATTCACGAAGATCAAATGTTTCAGGAATCACTGGAAAAAATGGCAACAACCAGCGGTAATTTCTTCTTAAAAATTTTGGAAATTTTTGTAAATAAGAAGGACGAACATCTTTGTCCTCAAAAAGCATGCCTAATTTTTCTTTGTCATAAAGCAAGGTATAAATCGGGGCAGATGGATACATTTCAGAAAGTTCTTTTAGCACTCGTTCGGCTCCTCCGAGAGAAACCATGAAATCATGCACCAAGGCAATTTTTATTTTATCCATAATTTCAAGTTTAATATAACATTTTTATGCTTTTAATATTTCCGCAATTGACTTAGAACAACTTGCCCAATCAAATCTTTTTACATTTTCCAGTCCTTTGGATATTATAGCATTTTTCAAGATTTCATTCGAGATAAGCTCAAATATATTTTCAGCTATATCTTCAGAGCTTTCACAGTCAACTAGCAGCGCACTGTCACCAGTAACTTCAGGAATTGAAGAATTATTCGAAGCCACCACTGGCACGCCCACACTTTGCGCTTCCAAAATTGGAATACCGAACCCTTCATAGAGTGTCGGAAAAACAAAAACGTCTGCATTTTTGAGTAATTCCCATTTTTTTTGCTCACTAACAAATCCAAGCTCAAGGACTTCGTCCTTGAATTTGAAATTTAAAATTTGAAATTTAAAATTTTCGTAGCCATGCCCAGCTTTTCCAGCCAAAATAAGTCCATGCGGAATTTTGTATTTTTCTTTTAATATTTCAAATGCCTTGATAATGTTACTGATATTTTTTCTTTCTTCTATCCTGCCTATGAAAAGCAAGTATGGTTTCTTGCGATCTATTTTCTTGAGATTTGAGATTTGAGATTTGAGATTTTTTTCATATCCTTCATGAATCACAGCTACTTTTTCACTATTAACTTTATATAAATCAATCAAATCTTTTTTAGTATTCTCTGAAACTGAAATTATTTCACTTGCCCACTGGCATGACTTTTTTATTGTCAGACGCATATAAAAACGTGCAAAGCGAGAATAAGCTTCTGGACAAAATTCATATTCCAACCCATGCACAGTAACAATAGTCTTTTTGGGATGAATAAATGGAACAGTATGGGCAGGCACAAACAATGTGTCCACTGGATGTAAAAACATTTCAAGTGATAGTCCAAGCTGCGTCCATAATCTTGGGAAATTTATTTTTTTCACTTTCCATTTTTCAGGCAAATCAAAGTCTACTCGCTGATTCTTGCGCACATATAAAATAACCTGATGATCATTAAGCTGATCTCTTAGATTCTGTATAACTTGATACGAATATTCTTCGATTCCAGTTCTTTGCTTTAAAAATGCTCTGGAAGCATCAATTCCAATTTTCATAACCACCTTACAATCTAAAAAACTTATCTTAAAGAATACTTTTTTCTTTTTTCACTTAAAACAAGCATCCTTAATGTCATTATAAAAAGTTGCAATTGTTTTTCTGTGATAAAAATAAGAAGGTATTCTTGCAAATAGACTACTTAGCAAGAGTAATCGTTCTCTTGTACACATCAAGATTATCTAGTGCGATTCCAATCCCCTTAATCACACAAAACAATGGATCATCAGCCACATAGCAAGGCACACCAATTGTCTTCGTGATGAGCTGATCAAGATTGCGAAGCAATGCTCCACCTCCTGAAAGAATCATGCCTTTATCCATAATATCTGCAGCCAGTTCCGGTGGGGTTTCCTGGAAAACTCTTTTAATAGCATTAATAACTTCGCGAAGCTCATCCTGCAAAGCTTCAGTGACTTCATTAGAAGAAATTTTAATAGTTTTCGGAAGACCGCCCATCAAATCTCGCCCTCTCACATCCATATGCTCTTCTTTAACTTGCGCAATCGCAGAACCAATTTCTTTCTTGATATCTTCAGCTGTTCTATCTCCCACTGCCAAGCCATATTTTCGCTTGATATAATCAGAAATAGCTTGATCAAACTTATTTCCACCCACGCGCGCACTGTGCGCAGCCACCACGCCCCCCAAGGAAATCACAGCAATTTCAGAAGTTCCACCACCAATATTGATAATCATATTGCCAGAAGCATTATGAATTGGAATACCAGCACCAATAGCAGCCAAAAGAGGTTCCTTCACAACGTAGGCTGATTTTGCTCCAGCTTTCACGGCTGCATCAATCACAGCGCGACGTTCAGTTGAAGTCACGCCAGCCGGAATTGAAATCATAATTTCTGGCTTAAAAATTCGCACCTTGCCAGTAACTTTATTAATAAAATATCGAAGCATCGCTTCCGTCACACGATAATCAGCAATCACCCCATCCTTCATTGGACGAGATGCCACAATGGTGTCAGGAGTTCTTCCGAGCATGTCCTTGGCCTCATTACCAACTGCCAATACAATATTTTCTATCGGCGAAATAGCCACCACCGACGGTTCATTAACAACTATTCCTTTTCCTGGAATAAAAACCAAAGTATTAGCAGTTCCTAAATCAATTCCAATTCTTCGTATAAACATATCCGTAAGAAATTTTTAATTTGAAATTTGAAATTTTTAATCAATATTCAAAATATAAATTTATAATTCATTTTTAAATTCCGCCACTTCTTCTTCCATTGAAACATCATTCTTATTAAAATAAGCAATTTCTCGAACAGAAATTATAAATATCAATAGTGAGCATGATTTTTTATTTTTTCCGTTGAAGTACTCTTCAAGGACAAAAAGAAAAAATTATTTCGAAACTCTTTTTATCTCTGCTCCCAATTTTTGTAAACGTTCTTCGATTTTTTCGTAGCCTCGATCAACTTGATAAATTTCTTCAATAGTTGAAGTTCCATTTGCACAAAGCGCTGCGATAATAAGTGAAGCGCCAGCGCGCAAATCAAAACTTTTAATTGCAGATCCCTTAAGTTTTTTTGGTCCAGCAATCAAGGCTTGATGAGGATTGAGAATTTTCACTCGAGCGCCCATCTTTTCAAGCTCGCTCAAATAATTAAACCGTCCTTCAAACATAGTATCAAAAATCATGGTTTCACCCACTGCTTGCGTCGCCAAAACTCCCAGCGGCGCTTGAATGTCAGTTGGAATTCCAGGATATGTTCTGGTATCAATTTTTTCAATCGCTTTCAATTTATCAGATGGAATAACCTCAATAGCATTTTCTTCCACTTTGAATTCAGCTCCGAACTCCCTAAGTTTTTCCAAAACCAAATCCAAATTTTCTTCGCGCGCATTCTCAACACGAATTGGACTCTTTGTTGCCACACCTAAAATCAAAAATGTTGCTGCTTCATTAGCATCAGGAAGAATTTCATGTCGAGCTCCATGCAAATTAACATTACCAATAATTTCCAGGGTATGTGTTCCAAGACCCTTAATTTCTGCGCCCATTGCAATTAAAAATTTTCCCAAATCTTCCACGTGTGGTTCTGCTGCAGCAATCTTAATCACAGTTTTTCCTGGCAATGCAGCTGCTAGCATCATAGCATTTTCAGTAGCGGTCACCGAAAAACCTTGCAACACAACCTTGGCTGATTTTTTTTCTTTAGTGTCAACAAAATAAGAATCTTCCTCTTGCACAATATGTACGCCCATTTTTTCCAGCGCATCAAAATGTGTTCCAACTGGACGCTTGCCAATTGTACAACCACCCGGATGAGCAATCTTAAATTTTTCGCAGCGCGCGCTAAGTGACCCCAATAGCAAAATAGAGGAACGAAGTTTTTTCACAGTATGAAGATCCATTTTACTTGCATCTAAATCTTTAGCGCAAATTTTAATAGTCCTTTCTCCCTCCCAGGAAACGGCAACATTCATGCTTTCCAAAATTTCCAACATGCGATACACATCTTCGATAAGTGGCACATTTGAAATAACACATTCCTCGCTAGTTAAAAGTGTGGCAGCCAAAATAGGCGTGGTCGCATTTTTCGACCCCCGCACATCAATGGTTCCAGAAAGCTTCTTGCCTCCTTGTATTTGAAAATAATCATTATTAGCCATACAAACAGTATATGGCAGTTTTGATTTTATTTCAAGCCTTTTCATATAAAGAAAAAAGGTGACAAACTCGTTGAGTTTATCACCTTTTAATTGCATTTTTTCTTTTCAAAGGCACACAGCTGCCCCGTTTGCCATGAGCAACATAACATTGAAACCTTTTTTCATCAATTTACTAGCTATTTTGAAACTACTAGTAACTCGCATATGAGAATTCTGCATTTCCAGCAAAGGTTCAAAATTAATAAGCTTGAGCTGTTCACAATTAAGCTCATATTCGTCAGGCACATCTCCCTCGAATCCGCTGACCCTTTCACCGTAGATAAAATCTTCAATAAAACCAACTTCTTCAATTGAAACAGATTTTTTATCCGCATGGCGCATGACAATATCATCGCCACAAAGATCAGGAAACAATTCTTCCATTGGAAATTCCCACATCACTCGACCACTTTTTATTGCTGCGTCTGAATAAACTGACATAATCTTTTCTCCTTTTTTAGATAAAATCTAAATCTACTACGCCAATGCATCTCTTCGGTGATTAATAATAACCGGGGCTGATTTAGCAATATTTCTTTCAATTTCACAGGTTGGATATTTTTTTGCCAACCATTCTTTGGCACTTTTTTTCAACTTTCTTCTGATAAATTCCTCTTCCGATGTCTTGATCAACATAACCACCTCCATGATTTATTTGTGCTGCTTTTGAAAATAAAAAGAACAAGATAAATGAGTATAACACAAAATAAACATTAAGTCAATATCAATTAGTTTAATAACTGACACGTTTGATTTTGATCTTATTATTTGTATTATAGAACTAAAATTGAAAAACAGGAAATGCACTTAGTGCTTCCTGTTTTCATATTTACTGCCCATTTAAATCATACAATAATTTAAATATGTCTTTTTCTGGCATCATGCAGAATAAACAATTGCTCATGTTTTTTGTGAAACAAAGCTAAAACATCAAGTATAATAATAATAAAAGCTATACTAATTGCAATAAGCCAGCCAAAAAATACAACTTTATTGTTCCTATAAAACTCCATTGGATCAAGCTTAACAGAAATATTTTGCAATGCACTGTTGTTATTTATAGAAACTCCGGTAATGCCAGCCACATTAGTTGTTGCTGTTTGTTGACTATTAGTGGTTATGATTTCTGGAAGTTTGGACCCAAACATTTGCACTGCAACTATTGCTTTTTGACCATCAATCGTTCCCTCTTTCACTGCCACGCCAATTTCCTGATATGCTGGATTCAAAATATTCTTGCGATGAAGTGGGCTGTTCATCCAAGCAGTTTGCTCCTCCTCGGCATTTTTATAATTAATAGCTAAATTTTCACCAGCGTAATTGTAATCATAGCCAACACTTTCAAACCAAAACCAAGGAGATTTTCCTTGTGGAGAGACATGGGCAAAATAATTATTATCAAGCATGTCTTGAGCCTTTTCTTCAGCAGCTTTTTGCAATGAATCATTTCGAGCAAGAGCTCTTGTGCTAGCTTCTTTTCTGGCATTGTTAACAAGTTCAATGATTGCATTTGGTGTAAGATCGCTTGCCTTGGCAAAGCCGATAGAAAAAACAAATACCAAAAAAATAACCAGAAAAAACTCTGCAGATAAGGCTTTTTTGTATAAATTTTTGTTTTTTATTTGAATGTTCATATTTTTGCAAGAAAAGGATGCTCCGCAAGCGGAAACACCCTTTATTTAACCTCTTATTGTAATTATAGCACATAAATACAATAAAAGCAAGCGTGCTAGCACCGCTACAATAATGCTAACTAAGTATTTTCAATTTATTTGAGATTTTTAACCGCTTCTCTAAACTTATCCCCTCTATCAAATTCATTGGCAAATAATCCAAAACTGGCCGCGCCTGGAGATAGCACCACCACGTCGCCAGCTTGTGCTTTTTCTTGAGCAAGCGTTATGGCTGCTTCCATAGAATCAACGACCGTAATATTTTTCACAAAATCTTCGGTAGCAATTTTTCTAATTTTAGTGAGAATTTTTTCCGTTGCATTTCCACTAAGCAAAATAATATTTTTCGTTCTCACCAAAACTTCTTCGGCAAATTTTTCAAAATCAAGTTCTTTGTCAGTTCCACCGGCAATCAAGACTATCGGCTTTTCAAAAGAGTTGAGCGCTGAAATTGCAGCATCAGGAATTGTCGCAGCAGTGTCATTGTAATATTTCACACCAGCAACTTCTCGCACAAATTCAAGACGATGCGGAACACCAGTCAATAATGGCAAGGCCTTTTTAATTTCTAAATCACTTAAGCCATAGGCATACACCGCGCCAATAGCCGCCATCACGTTTGAGAGATTATGCCTTCCTGGAATCAACACGTCCTTCACTGCAATAAGTTTTTTTACATCAATACCATTATTAAGATGCACTATCTCATCTTCAATAAAAACAGCTTTGCAGTTTTGTATTGGCTCATATGAAAAACGCACCACTTGAGCATTAGCATCCTTAGTTGCCTCTCGCAAAAGCTCATCGTCATTATTCACAATCAGCCAATCTTTTGGTTTTTGATTTAAATAAATATATTTCTTATCCTGGAAATATTTTTCCATTGTGCCATAATAATTCAAATGATCTGGCATAATATTTTTGAAAACTGCGATATGCGGGCTAAGCTTTGCTTGTCCCAAAGCGGACAATCTCCAGGAAGAAAGTTCGAAAACCACCACAGAATCTTTTTTCAATAAGGCTAATTTGTCCAAAACAGAAACCTGACCAATGCCAATTTTAACAGGATTTTTTCCAGCTGTTTTTAGCATTTCATATATAAGTGTGGCCGTGGTTGTTTTTCCTTTGGTTCCAGTGACTCCAATTATTTTATTTTTGCAAAGTTTAAAAAAGAGACTGGAGTCCATCTCTACTGGCACTTTAGATTCAATAGCAAATTTTATGTGTTTATCTGTCCATTTGGCAGCTGGATTCTTGATCACCATGTCAACATTTGAAAAATCTTCCATGCGATGATGGCCAAGCACATATTGCACGTTCTTAATCCCTTTTAGTTTTTCAAGTGATGTGGCCAACTGCTCCTTTGTTCGAAGATCAGTTGCAATAACCTTTGCTCCTTGTGCAACCAAAAACTTCACAGTGCCAATACCGCCACCGTGTAGTCCGATCCCCATTACTGTTATTTTCTTGTTCTTAAAAAAAGTATTATCCATATAAAAAAATCTAAATTTCAAATTTGATTTGAAACATTTATTGGAAATTTGTCATTTAGATTTTGGATTTACTACTAGCAAATTATCCAAAAAACAATATTCTCCTATAAATTATTCAAAAAATGCAAATTAAAACTCAAACAGTGATGACTTTCTGCGTAAAACTTCCCCTGCTCGTAAGTTTTCGATAATACCATGATTCATAGCTATTTGTCCATTAATCAAGACGCAATCAATGCCTTGGGAATATTGATAAGGATTTTCAACTGTAGCTAAATCTTTGATAGTTTTTGGGTCAAAAACCACCACGTCTGCATAATTTCCCTTAATAATAACTCCGCGATTTTCAATATTAAATTTTTCTGCTGGCAATCCACTCATTTTACGAATAGCTTCCTCCCAACCAACAACACTTCTGCTCCTAACATAGGTTGCCAAAACCCTCGGAAATGAACCGAAATTTCGAGGATGCACAACTTCGCCTGTTTTTCGATGTTCAATATCATATCCAGAGCCGTTGGAAGAAACTATTGAAAAAGGATTAATCACGGCTTTGTCTACATTCTTATCACTTAGCACTTCCATCATTGTAACAACGTGTCCATCACTGGCGATTAACACATCAATAATTGCATCTTCCACGGTTTTTCCTTGCGCCTCGGCGATATCGGTAATTTTTTTATGATTCAAGGATTTATCCAAGGCTGAAATTGAAATAGTTATCTTGGAATAATCATTTTCACTAGCTTTCATTTCTTTAGTAACACGCTTTCTTGTTCCTTCGTCTTTAAGTCTAGAAAGCATCATTTGGCGACCACCTTCAGTAACCCAATCTGGAAGTAAAATATACAGCACACTACCAGTTGAAGTGTATGGATAGACGTCAAAATGCACATCAATGCCACTGGTTCTTGCTGTTTCAATCAGATTCAATGCTTCCTCCATTAGTGGCCAATTCTTTTTACCCATTGCCTTAAGATGTGAAATTTGAAGTTTCACGCCAGTTGTTTGTGAAATACGAATTGCTTCTTCCACGGCCCTGATAAGATCATGTGATTCTCCTCGAATGTGAGTTGTATATACTCCGTTATATTTTTTTACAATCTCGGCCAATTCTGCAATTTCTCGCGATGATGCCAATTTAGCATGTGTATAAACCAAACCAGTTGAGAAACCTAGCGCGCCTTGCTTCATAGCTTCGGTCAGCATTTTTTTCATTGTCTTCATTTCATTAGGACTGATGTCGCGAACTTCATCTCCAATCAATCCCCTTCGCAATGTTCCATGCCCAACTAGTGTTGCAAAATTAAGTGCAAGCTTTTTCTTTTCAACTTCAGCAAGAAAATCTTTCATGCTAAGCCAATTAAAACTAACATTTTTCATGTCAGTCCATTTTTGAATTGAATTAATAACTTCGTGATTGGCAAGTGGCGCCAAGGATGATCCACAATTTCCACCGATAATAGTCGTAACACCCTGATACAATAAACTTTCCAAATCTGGATCAAGAAAAATTCTCCAATAGGTATCTGAATGATTATTCACATCGATAAAACCAGGTGAGATATATTTTCCAGTAGCATCAATTTCTTTTTCTGCATGTTCATTATGCAAATCACCAATGTCAGTAATGATTCCTTCACGAATACCAACATCTCCGCGATACATGGGCTTACCAGTTCCGTCAATAATTGTTCCATTTTTTATTAAGACATCAAGCATATTTTTTTTTTTTTTATATTTTCATCTATATTATAGTATTTTTAATAAAAACAAACAACTTAGAATTTTGCCCAGCCGAAGATTTCAGTGAAGTTTCCAATGATAATCTGAATGATGTTTTCACGCTTTTTTGGTGTGAGTACTGCAAAGTCAGTAGAGGTTCCTTCATTGCCAGCAATATCACTAGATTTTACTTTGAA
>JBBQCF010000002.1:0-50782 GCA_038318455.1 Candidatus Moraniibacteriota bacterium | reverse complement strand
GCACTGACCATTTTGGAACTTATCTTGATTAGGCTTTTTTTAAACATAGATTTTTATTTTTATTAAAATTGCTATTAAACACACTCAAATTAAAAAGTTTGACCAAAACTACCAAGAATAACATTATAATCAAACAGGTTCACAAGATTGTCGGCAGTTATATCAGCAACATTTCCAGGAGTAGTGTTGCCATAATTTGGCAAAAGCGTATTGTAATCAAATAAATTGACTCTACGATCACTATTAAGATCGCCGTATTGAACGGTGCTTCTTTGAACTGGAGCGTCAGTTATATCAGTTCCCAAATTATCGTCTATAACTATTCCACTATCATTTCCGTTTCTCGTGTTGGCATGATGAAGACCCATAACATTAATAAGATTTGATGCAATATCCACATTTGCGGTAAAATTAGCTCTAGCAACCAATAAACCTGAACCTTTAACTAATTTGGAAATATCAACAACAGGATCTGCAACATGCGCTGAGGCCATTGTAATCGTAACAATTCCATTTGCCGTATCATTAGCTATAATCTGACAAGGAGAATTTATTGGTTTTTCCACGCCGCCATCAGCCGCATAGCAAAGATTGTTGTTTGTTGTAAAGATTGAAGTAGCTGTGTTCCAATTAACAAAAGTTACTTTTGTTTTATCATAACGTATAACTGCCCTAGTCGCTACGACTGTATTCAAATTTGTATCCATATTAACATCCACATAAAAAGATCCTCCACTGATCACCGAAGAAACAGATGGAACTAATGAAAGTGTCCCATTTGCTGCTTGAGCATTTTCTGCTCTAACACAAAAGAAAGCGCTGATAGCAAAAAAAGAAAACACTATCCCATGCATAACATTTTTTTGTTTTAAAGATTTTTTTGTAAACATATTTTTTTATTTATATTATTTTATAAGAAAAATTACCAATTAATATTATTATACACCTCATGTGACTTTACTCCAACTATACTTATCCACAGAAGAAATTTTAAAAATTTCATTTTTCAACACTAACCGTGACAGCCTTTCTCTTAGACAAAACATCCTCGACTTCGCCAATAGCCGTCGCAAATGTTGATGTGGCAAATTCGATATTAGAACCACTTGTTAATGATAAGGACTTCATTGTGAGAGTCGCTATTTTCGACTTTGCAGTAACTGGCACAACGGGGTCAGTCGCTGGAATTGCCACAACAAAAGAAACTTTTCCAGTAGCATTATCAATAATTGGTTTTTGCAAAACAAGTGACATTTGAGAATCATCCAACTTAACATCATCTACTTGAAAATAATTCTTATCAAAATTTATATGCACCTCTGTTCCTGTAATTTTTTTCCCAACAGGATCAATATGGACATCCATAGAAAAATTCTCACCAACCAAGACAGTCTTTTTTTCATTTTCAAAATAAATAACACTCCCATCCTTAGTAACTTCTTGCTTAACAACTTTTTTCTCAAATTTTGGCAAAGAAATATTAATATTAAAAAAACTTATAACAAAGGCTATCCCAGCTATGCCAATAAGTGAGAACAATATTGTTTTTCTTGATAATTTTATTTTCCTGAAATTCATACCAGTATTTTTAATTATTAAAACGGATACACTTTCATTTTCAATTTTTTATTTTCAAAAAGATACACTACAACTATACGGCCACCTATTTAAAATAATATCACTTTTAATGAATACCTACAATAGTAAGTTTTAAATTCACATCCTGTTCATATTCATTCATCCTCCTAATGAAATACCATTTTTTTAATATATCAAGAATAAAAAATTCCCTAATTCCATTTTGACATCATAATCCCCAGGTCTTTTGTGTTTACAATATTGTCAAAATTTAAATCAGCAGATGATGTTTTACGTAGCCAGTCAGGAAGCATGTTAGTGAAGTCCAAAATGGAATAAGTTAAACTGGAAGATGAAACGTTTATCGCAACTTTTGCAACTCCCATACTGGAACTAGTTATAACATTCCCTCCATTATTAGTATTTACTAAAGAAAAAGAGTTATCTTGAATTTTGTAATAATAATCAGTATTCGGAATGAGATCAAAAATGAGACCATTTAAATTCCCATCCTTCGGAATTGTTGCAGTCACAGAAGTCAGATTGTTTTTATCATTGGCAAAAATTGCAAATTGATCATCAACCACCACACCGGAAAAACCGACCCCTTCAAACAATCTATTATCACTATTTGGAGTTCCTGGATCTTTGAGCGACATTACATTTAGAAAATTATCCAGCAATTGTGGAGTTGTGGCTTCTTGTTCAAAAGTCCATTGTCCAAGATCTTTTCTTTTTGAATATGAATCGTCTTTCATGTCAGTATGCGGAGCAAAAGTATAAAGTTGCTCACTTCCGTCAGGATTCACACCCACAGTGTCAAAATAATGCGGAATAGAAACAGTCAGATAATCAAAATCCAAATCACTTGTCGCGATGCTGTCAATTTTTGTCCAATGATTATATGAATTGCCGACATATCTATAAACCTGATAAGCGTAACAAGATGTATTTGGAAACAATGGCGCCGTTATTGTATTTTCCGTATTTGAAGTAATAATTGAATCATAAACATTTGCACCACATTTAGTCCTGATACCATAATTTTTCCATTGATCAACTGTCCATTTTTTGGCGCTATCAGTAACTGTGGTACTGGTCATGCTGGTTGGACGCGTATCAGCCTCGGTTTGAATCTTTCCCGCAAAATTAATAACTTCATTAGTGACACCCTCTTTAGTTGTACCATTGATTGTCAGGCTCCCAGTGCCATCACTTCCAGCTCCAAGAAATTCCAACCAACGTGGGATGTCAGTATTTGAAATTTCAATATCTTGACTTGCAATTCCTTGTCCAGAATTTAAAGGCTTTTCTTTTACCAAAGCAGTATCGCCACCTCGAACAACAATTTTGTTTTGTTTCGGCAAGAGAGAATCAATATAGGTTGTGTTGTTTGGATTGTAAATGATTGATGATGTGTTGTTTACAAATGTTTTCATCCCTAACCCACTTGCCACTGAACTTCCTTGTACGACTGGCTGATCAACTGTATGAATTGTCCAAACTTTTTTAAAATTTGGGTCAACAGATTTTACTCGATCAAAAACAATCAAAACATCAGGACGCAGATACAAAAATTCACGCTCAAAAAAATCAATTTTTTTAGTATAAGCAGCTGTAGCATCTCCAACGGAATATGTATAGCCATATATTGGATTGTGTTCATATTTGGTGACATTGGCAGTTTCATAAAGTCCCAACGGAAATGCTGAAGCAGAATTACGATTATATGATGCGGCGCAAGATTCAGTGCTACTGTCCGGAGCATAATAACATTCATTAGTGTTTGATGGATTTGTTTCAAAAATTTGACCACCCAAATTGTCAGAAGCAACTAATTGTGGACCACTGTGTAATGCACCAGTTGTGCCATTAGCATTAATATCAAAACTTTCCAGTGGATCAAAAATTTTCATGGTATTTTTTGAAGCGCTGCGGATTGCATACCAATGTTCTTTTCCATTATCAAGATTAAATCTAATACGAGCACCTGCCTGAACAATCACATGATCTTTTTTACCCAACAAAAATGAATTACCATCTTCATAGCGCCTGCTAATTCCTTCACCAGCAATCAGAACACTGAAAAAAGCATTATTTGTCCAATCACTGCGCATCGAAACAAGTCCTGGGCCACTGTAATATTTTGAAGTTGGATTTGTCGATGGAGCTTCTTCGGCTAAATTTTTATCATAGAAAATCAAATCTAAAAACATTCCATCAAATTCGTGCGCGCAAAGTTCGCGATTCACACCATTATTGGCAAAGTATTGAGATTTTTTATCTTGATATATCGATGCTAATTGATTTATTGTATTAACCTCTGGTTGAGTAGCATAATCCGTTTGCGTGTTCCAAATGTTTGCCAATTTGTGCGATTCAGTTCCAGCTCTAGTACAATATGAATTACTAGCAGCATAAGTATACAAATATGGATATTGCATATTTTGATAAAAATCACCGCGATATTTGTCGCGCAAAAAACTTTGTGAGACGTCTTCGCCAGTCAAATTTTTATATTCCAAAAACATGTTTATACCGAATGAATCTTCGGCATTATCATACATTCCACCAAAACTTCCCGGCAGCGCGTTATTATTAGCTGGATCGCCGCCAACTCTTCTTTCTATGTCATAGAAATTACCACCAGGGTAAAGCTCTTTTTTTGCACTGGCAAAATAATTATTAACATTAAAAGTTGATGCTGATTCCAATCCGGAAAATGCAAAAAGTCCAGCATATGCAAGTGCTGGATAAATTCCTATTAGACTATAATACCCCCAAGAAGCTAAGGCTGAATTATTGGATTGATTGACGGAATTATAATACCAAACACTAGCACCCCCAGCATTAACTCTTTGAATGATATTATTTTTTACAGTATCATCCAACTCATCAAACATTATATCCACACCGAAAAGCTCTGTGCTATTAGGCACACCCGAAATAGGAATCGAGGCAATAAATCTGTCTTTATAAACTTGCTGCCCAGTTGCCTTATAAATAAGCGCAAGATTTGTCAGATCAACATTATGAGAAACATCTTCTTTGTTTTTAATTAAATCAAACCAATGCTTGTATGGTTCAATAGCATTAGCGCCATACATCCGATCAATCACTGTTGCAAGTTGAGTTGAATCAAGTAAAACCCTAGGATGACTAGCTCTTATTTGATAGCCTCCAGTTGTCCCAAGCCATCCATCCCCGTCTTCATCGACACCGTTGTCTGCAACTTCAGGTGCAGCATGAGAAATATTACCAAGAAAAAAATTACCCACGATAAAAAGGATGAGTAGCGCCAACTTTATATTTTTTTCTTTTCGCATACCTATATTATAGCACGAATTTTACTTTAAAAACTTGATAAACTTGAAACTTGATAAACTTTTATTCCCACTTACTCATCATTACTCCCAAGTCTTTAGTGTTCACAACATTATCAAAATTAAAATCACTGACATTTCCACTTCCAAGATGAAACCAACTGGAAACAAGGGTTGTGAAATTTGAGATTGTATAAGTTGATGGTGATCCAATTGTAATAGCATACCCACTGGCATTAACATTTCCATCCTTATCAACCACGTATAAATATGCCGTACCGTTGGAAATAGTTCCCTGATTTACTGTCGCAGAAATATTGCTATCATTCCAAGTTATTTTTGGTATCTGTGGTTCACAATGAGTACGCGTACTCCAAATACTACCAGAGCATAATTCAATTCGCGCTTGAGTATTGTCAACATAAACATCGTCAACCCAGATTTTTGAAGTGCCGGTGCCGCTTGTGTGCATTAAGCCCAAGAGAATACCATAATGTAAGTAAGTTTCATCCACACCTCTCGTCATGACAGCATAATTAGTACGAGATCGTGAATTAGCATATTTAGCAAATCCATCATCACTATCAATATTTCCCCAAAAGATACCATCTGCAACACCGGGAGTACTCATTTTTTTATACAACTCTAATCTGTGCCAATTTCCATCTCTTAAACCCAAACCATTATTATCGTATGTAACAGACCCATTAGGGTCTGGGCTATGCTCTACTCCATCAAGGCCTCCGCCAGTGCTATATCCGACCGAATTCATACTCCAGCTTGCGTTGCCAGGGCCGTTATAAGGTGGGTTTGATCCGGCATTGGCGCAGATTCTGCCGTTTTTGAACACTCCATCTCCTACACTCCCTACATATTTTGTTACATACGAATAATAAACCTCCATCTGCTCCGTGGGGAAAAAGAAGTTATTAGTTACTTCTCCCATAGGATAAGGGTTAACATAAGTTTGATATGCCGCTAAATTCCCACTATATTTATCAACACTATTGTAATAACCACCAGTACCACCATATAAGCTTACCCATCTTTCCTTTGTTGATAACCTTGACCCATCGCTGCCATCTTCAAAATTATCCCATAAGAGAGGGGCCACTGGAGATTTTATCTTAAATCCAATACCGGAAATATTAATCTGTTGACCATCGAGAATTGTCCCACCAACATCGCTTACACTTGGCGCTGCCAAAACACTTTGTATATTAAAAAATCAGCTTATTAAAAATAAGTTAAATAACAATTTTAGATAAACTTTTTTCTTTTTCTTTTGTCCTATTTCCATGTATTCATTATATCATTCTTTTTTGAATTTCTTCTTTTTTTATTTTTGCATTTCTGAATTTTACTTTAAAAACTTGATAAACTTGAAACTTTATAAACTTTTACTGCCATTTACTCATCATAATCCCCAAATCTTTTGTGTTTGCAATGTTATCAAAATTAAAATCACTGACATTTCCACTTCCAAGATGAAACCAATTGGAAACAAGAGTTGTGAAATTTGAGATTGAATAATTTTTCACCTCACCAATTATTATAGGGTGCCCAGCACTTGGCACGCCATTCTCATCTATCACAAAGAGATATGCTTGTCCGTTAGGCAATGACCCCTGATTGAAGGCAAAATCAATTTGACCATCACTCCAAGAAGTTGCGACTTGAATTTCGCGATGAGTACAATTAGCATAAACTGAATTATCGCCTATTTCAATTCTGGCAAATGAATTATCCATATAAATACCATCTAAAAACATCTTAGTTGTGCTACTTGGCCATCGATAAGAAAAAACTTTAGACCAATGAGTAGAGTCAATAGCTGGAGTTGCTAGAGAAACAATGTCGGAAATACATTGATATGCCTCCCCATTATAATCAACTTTGGAACCAGTTTTATATTCATCAACAATCCTTACTTGATCCCCCGCTCCAAGCCTGGTCCATTGAATATTTTTAAAAACAGTTCCTGGATCATTACTAGCAGCTCCTTTAGCAGTAAAGTCTGTTGCTCCACTTTGCACTACTTCATAATACAATTTATCATACATAACCTCATTCTCGCCTATCAATGTCTGATTACTATAATTCCAATCATTATTTCCTCTTTTTTGTGACCAAAGCCAAAAAATAACAGAGTTTAATTTATCAGAAGCATAAACTTCATGCCAATTTGCACTATCATTATCTGGCGAAATTGTTGAAACAATGCCAACGCTTTTGCCCATATACCTTTTTCCTTGATACCAAACCACAGTCGGACTAGCCACACCAGACTGCCATTCTGGATAAACAACATAGGCAGGATTTCCTGCCACCGAAGAAGTGCCATATTTTGTATAATTTGGACCAACGATTGAAATTTTTTCGCTGCCACCTTCCACACCATATTCACCTTGCTTCAATTCTATTTGCAAATTATACCAACCTTCAGCTTTAATAAGATTAGCAGTGTTATTCAAATCATTTCTAACCCCGTTGGATCCAAGCGTTGATGAATCATATGTAACCATGGTTGAATTTGAAATATCTGGAATACTATTTTCCCAAAGACTCATCGCTCTAAATGGCATTGTAAATTGCGGATTACCCCAAGGCCAATCAGCGACAACATCAGTTGCAAAATATAAAAATTTAAGCTGCGTATTTATATTATCATTTAAAATATTATTTGAAATATCAGTATAAAACCAAAAATTTAACAGCATCTTTCCGGTCACATCAAACCCAGCTACATTTTTATAAAACATTCTTGAAATACTATCCACCGAAGTTGATGATCCACTTGGATACATGCTTGTATCTATAACATCTCTTGAGCTTATCCGTTTATTAGTATTAACAATTCTTGGAAATACAGTATTTCTGCCGTCAGTCCACCAACCACCACTTGCCTCTTGTGCTGTCTTGCCTTCATTGCCAATCCCCCAGGTTTCAAAACGAATTGGTGAAGCTTGATTAGAAATTTTAGTGCCGAAAGAAGATCCTGAAATTGTCACGCTTTGATTCGAAATTAAATCACCATTAACATCAGCTACTATTGGGGCGGCCAAAACATTTTGTATATCAAAAAAACTCACTGACATTAAAAAATTAATGAGAATGAAATTTAAAAATATTTTTATATTTCTTTTCATTTTATTCTTTCCTAAGTGCCTCCATCGGAGAAAGTTTGGAAGCTTTCCAGGCTGGATAATATCCAAAAATTATTCCTGTTGCCATTGAAAAACCCGTAGCCAAAGCAATGGAACTAAAAGTTACAGAAAATTGAAGTGAAAAACCAAGCAAGGAAAGTGCATAAGAAAAGCCAAGTGCAATCAAAAAGCCTAAAAATATTCCAACCGCACCACCAATTAAAGTTATAATAACAGCTTCAAGCAAGAATTGATTGCGAATATCAGAACTTGTCGCACCCACGGATTTTCGAAGTCCAATCTCAAAAGTTCTCTCCACCACTGCCACATACATCACATTCATAATTCCCACTCCGCCAACCAACAAAGAAATCGAGGTTAAAGCTAAAAGCAAAATATTAATAGTACCAAAAACATCGTCAATAGTTTTTTGAGCTTCTTGCATTGTGCTGATAGAGTAATCCTCTTGATCAGCTTTATAGGTCTTATGTAGTCTCCTCATGGTGTCATTAATATCAGCCACTGTCACATCAATCAAATTCACATCTTTAACCAAAACTGAAATGAATTTCAAATAATCTATGCCTAGAATTTTTTTCTGCACTGTTTGCACTGGAATATATGCCAGCTCGTCATAGTTCATAAAGCTCATTGAGCCTCTCCTTGCCAGCACGCCAATCACTCGATAATCTGCTCCTTTTATTTTCACTGATTTTCCAATAGCCTCATCACTGCCAAATAATTCGTCTTTCAAATCAATGCCGATAACGACAACTTGCTCCAAATTATTATCCTCTGTCTCGGAATAAAAAGAACCCTCTGCAATTTTGGTGGCCTTATCAACAAGCGGCCAATTCGCCCCCGTAGCATATATCATCACTCTCTTATTATTGGAGCCATGTGAGAAAACTTCTTGAGCAATTGTTCCTGCCGCATAATCCTGGACATTAGGAATTTTTTTAAGTGCCTTAGCATCAGAAATTTTAAGCGTGGTGATGGAAATTCCCTGTGCTTGTCCTGTAGCGTTTGCAGCAGAAGTTTTTCCAGTTGAAGGAATTTTTGGTTCGATTTGAATCAAGTCGGAGCCATAAGAATCAAATTGTCCGAGAATATAATTTTTCACACCTTGTCCGCTCGAAGAAACCACAATGACTGCCATAATGCCAACCACAATTCCAACCAAAGTCAAAACAGTTCTTCCCACATTATTGCGAAGGTTTTTGACGGCAAATCTGATTGAATTTAAAAATTGTCTAAACATTTTAAAGTAAATAAACAAATTACAATAAATAAATTCCAAACAAATTACAATCTACAAAATTCAAATATGCAAACAATTTGAAAAGTTTTTTTTGTTTTTTGAAATTTGCTTGGTATTTGCAATTTGTCATTTGTAATTTATTTATATTTATTCATATCTTAATGCCTCCATTGGTGAGATACGCGAAGCTTTGCGGGCTGGATACAGTCCAAAAATAATTCCGATTGCTGCTGCCACTGTCGTTGCCACCACAATTGAACTTATGGAAATTATAAATTGCCAAGTATATCCCAAATAATTTATAATCACCGCAGCCAGAAAAGATATCGAAATTCCAATAATTATCCCAATCACACCGCCGACCAATGTTAAGAAAACAGATTCCATCAAAAATTGCGTAATGATGTGCCGATTGCGCGCACCAACTGCTTTTCTAAGGCCAACTTCACGAATACGTTGTTGCACAGAAATAAGCATGATATTCATGATTCCAATGCCACCAACCACCAAAGAAATTCCTGCAATGCCTACCAAGAAATATTTGAGGATATTAGTAATATTTGTAATAATTGCTAATGCTTGCGCAGTATCGCGCACTGAAAAATCATCATCTGTTGCATTTTTAATTTTATGCTGCACTCGCAAAGTCATTCTAATATCAGCAACGGCTCGAGGCATGTCATCGACCGAATCAACTTTAATGCGTGCAAAATTCAAATAATCAATTCCGAGCATCAATTTTTGTGCTGTCTGAACTGGCACATACACCGTGTCATCAGAAGAAGAAAGTGCACTACCCCTGATATCAAGTACTCCAATCACGGTAAAATTTGTATCCTTGATTGTAAAAACTTTTCCGATTGAATCACTTCCATTGAAAAGATCCTGCGCCCTCTTGGCACCAAGTACTGCGACTCTAGCAAGCCCCATATCCTCTTCATTAGTAAAAAATCTTCCAGTTTTTACTTGGACTTTTTCAACATCCGGAAATGATGCGGACACGCCCTGATAACTTCCTTGCACTGAATTTTCCCGATATTTTATTGTGCCCGCCCCAGTGACATATCCGCAAGCAGCAACCGCGCTTGGAACATTCTTCTTTTGCAAAATAGCATCCAAATCATTAATCTTTAGGGTGGTCGTCACAATACCAAAAACTGAAGCTGGCGGACCTTTTTCATCGGATGCTCCAGGCAAAACTCCCACCAAATTCGATCCAATGCCAGAAACTTGATCTAAAATTAGTTGCTGCGCACTAGCTCCGATTGCCATCACAATAATCACCGAAGCAATTCCAATAATAATTCCAAGCACCGTCAAAAAAGAACGGAACTTCGCCGCCATAATATTGTTATAAGAAATTTTAAGTGGAGCACTTAATTTCATAAATATAAATTACAAAATACAAACGACAAGCACCAAACAATAAACAAATCACAACAATCAAATATCAAATTTTTTGAAATTTTAAATTTTAGTATTTGTAATTTATTTGTAATTTGCAATTTTAAATTTGTTATTTTTACTTTAGTAATTCCCCCTCACCCTTTGCAATCAACCTATTTGCAACCAATTCATCAGAAACAATATTCCCATCTTTAACCTGCAAAATTCTTTTGGCATGTTGAGCAGTATAAGTTTCATGTGTCACCAAAATAACAGTATGTCCTTCATCATTAAGTCTTTGCAAAATTTTCATCACAGCAAGTCCTGATTTTGAATCAAGATTTCCAGTAGGCTCATCAGCGAAAATAACACCTGGGTCGTTCACCAACGCTCTAGCAATTGCCACGCGTTGTTTTTCTCCACCAGAAAGTTGATTGGAGAGATAATTCGTGCGATGCTCCATGCCAACTGCCGCCAAGGCTTTGTTGATTTTCTCTTTATTTCCAATTTCCAAATGATCTTCATCATACAAAAGCGGAAGTTCAGTGTTTTCATACACCGAAGTTCTTGGCAACAAATTAAATGATTGAAAAACAAAACCAATTTTTTTATTGCGAAGTTTGGCCAATTCATCATCTGAATAATCGTTGATATTTTTTCCTTCAAAAATATATTCTCCTCCAGTTGGACGATCAAGCATGCCCAAAATCTGCATCAAAGTTGATTTTCCAGATCCCGACGGCCCCATGATTGAAACAAACTCACCTTTTTCCATTGTAAAATTCAAACTATGAAGAACAGGTGTTTTAACACCTTCGTTTTCATAAGTTTTTTCAAGATTTTTAACTTCGATTAGTCGTGTTGACATTTTGGTTATTTTAGAGTATAATTAGAAGTTAGTGTTCTTATCGGTGGCACCTATCACAATGGCTCAAAGAAGCCAAAAGGAGAAACAACATGAAAAAGGACATTTATTGCTTAACCCAAGGAAATCTTGGTTATCTCTTAAAAGAATTTTCAGAAGTACAACAATTCAGAGACTTCATGGTGTGTTTGAATTTTGAACTTAGATCCCTAAATGCGGGAGAAATGACATTTTCAAGATTTATCGTTGCAATAGCGATACGAGCAGAAAAATTCAAACCAGAAATTGATATGGAAAAATTTAATAACCAATTTATTGGCACATTGCCAGTACTTTGATTTTAAAAATTCCACAATAAACCTTTAGCGTTAGCAATGCTAGAGGTTTTTTATTTGGTTGCCATAAATGTTACCACTTTTTCGCTGCCAGTAAGTCCCGACAAAACTTCCACCATTCCATCATCTCCATCTAACCCTGTTGTGATATAAACTTTCTTGGTCGTATTAGTTACCGAATCCAAGACATCCACGAATTTCTTATTTTCTTCAGTCTTAATTGCTCGCGCTGGAATGCTAAACACATCATTTTTTTCTGCAGTTTTAATATCAATACTAGAACTCATACCTGGCTTAATGCGAACATCAAGAGTGTTCAATTTAAGTTTGATATTATAATAAACAACGTCCTGAATATTCGTTGAAGCTGGATCAATTTCAATTATTTCTCCATCAAAAATATCATCCGGACTCAAAGCATCAAAGCTAATATTAGCATGTTGACCAAGCTTCACTTTCACGATATCAGATTCAGGAACTTTTGATTCAATAATCATATCCAAGCTCATCACACGTGAAAATGCTTCTTTAATAACTCCAGTTCCGAGAATTTCACCTGCCTTATTGTTCACTTCAGTGATTGTTCCATTAACTGGTGAGACCAACACAGCTTTAGCTAAATTCAAATTAGCCATATCATAAGCAGCTCGCGCTCCTGCCACTATTGCATTGCGAGAACTTTTTGCATAATTAGATTCAACTGTTTTTACTTTAGCCTTGGCACTACTAATATTGTTTTCAGCATTAGTTTTACTAAGATCAGCTTGCTGATTGATTGTCTTAAGAGCCTCCTTAGCTGAATTCAAACTATTTTCCGCCATCGTTAAGGATGGTTTAGCTGCTAATTTTCCATCGACAGTCAACGAATCATAATAAGCCTTGGTATCGTCATAATAATTATTGGCATTGTCAACCGCTTTTTTGGCTGCAGAAATATTTTGATCATTAAGATTTTCAGTATCATCAAGTGTGTTTTCAGCATTATCCAATGCGACTTTGACTTCACGCAATGTGTCACTGCTAGAACCAGCATTAGCAATTGATTGATCCAGATTTGCCTTGGCTTGTTCTGCCTGTTTTTGCAAAATACTATCAGTCAAGATTGCGATCTTGTCACCAGCCGCAACTTTATCACTTGGTTTTACAAAAACCTTACTAACTCTTCCACCAATTTCAAAATTAAGTGTGATTTCATCTTTTGCCACCAAATCTCCAGTCACGCTGACAGTTTGCGCTAAAGTTCCCTTGCTGACATCAGCAGTGGTGTAAGTTGTTACGGGCTTTTTACTTTTAAAATAAAAAAACACACTGCCGATTATTGCAACAACTATTACAATCCACATTAACCATTTTTTTGTTTTTGCCATAAATGTAAAAATCACAAATTATAAATACCAAATTACAAACAAATTCCAATATATAAAAATTTTGCTTTTGTCATTCCCAACTCGTCATGCCCGCCTTGGGAGGGATTGGGAACCCAGATTTTAGCTCATTAGTAGAAATAAATCCTGGATTCCCGTTTTCACGGGAATGACAATGATATAAATGCCTAAATTAAACAATCTTGTTTCAACTGACCATCCAGCGCTTCATTCACCATTGCATCAGCAATTTTATTTTTTTCACGCGGAATGTGAGCAAAAGTAACTTCTGCAAAATCAAACATCAAATTCCAAATTTCAATGAAATATTTTTGAATTCTTTCTTCTTTCAATCTATATTCATGATTGAGCTGTTTGACAACCAGTTCGCTATCAAGCAAGCAGGAAACTTCCACTTTTTTGGCCTTATCTTTGCCGAGCACAAGTTTTATTTTTTGTAGTCCCAAAATGAGAGCTTCGTATTCAGCGTCATTGTTGGTTCTATTTCCAATACATTCGCCATATTTCTTCGCCAATGTTTCTATATATATACCAACTGCAGCTGGCCCAGGATTGCCACGTGACCCACCATCCGTATACATCACTATTTTTTCACTCATAATTTTCTGAAAAATATTATACCAACATCTTACCTGCTACCTTCATTTTAACAATTTTAATGCATAAAAGCAATTATTCTTTAAGCTCTTGTGCAACTTTCCAAACATCGCCAGCACCCATTGTTATCAATACATCATATTGTCCAGATTTCTCTTTGAAATATTCCACCGCTTCGTCAATTGTCGCAATGTATTCAGCTTTATTGTGATGATATTTATTGATAAGATTTGCTAGTTTATCAGAAGTAGCTTCACCACCAAGTTCGCGCGCACTGCCATATGTTTCAATAACCACCACGTGATCAGCATCATCAAAACTTTGCGCGAAATCTTGCAACAAGGCCTTTGTTCTGGAAAAAGTATGTGGGTGAAAAACTGTCCAAATCTTCTTATCTCCAAAATATTGCCTCGCGCCAGAAAGTGTTGCCTTGATTTCATCGGGATGATGAGCGTAATCATCAATCAAGGTAGCTTGCTGGAATTTTCCAATATATTCAAAGCGTCGCGTTGTACCTTTAAATAAACTTAGTGATTCTCTTATTGCATCCAAATTTAAATTCATCTGATGACTAAGAGCGATAATAGAAGTTGCATTAAGCACATTATGTTTACCAACAAGTGGAGTTTGGAAAACGCCTAGATTTTTGCCAGCATATTCAACTTCAAAAGATTGCATAGTATTTTCATTTTGCAAATTATGATTAATAATCTTATAATCACAATCTTTGGTAAAACCATAGGTAACAACATTGCAATTTGCACTTTTGATAACTTCCAAAACATCACTACTGTCTCCCCATGCGACCAAAAAACCAATTTTGGGAATTTTAGCCACAAAATTCTTAAAAACTTCTTTATATGAAGCAATATCAGGGAAAAAATCTGGATGATCCCAATCAACACTTGTAAGAATTGTCGACCAGGGCTGATAAAAACGTAATTTATTTTGATATTCATCCGCTTCAGCCACGAAATATTCACCTTTTCCTGAAAGTGCACTTCCCTGCCATGAAATCACATTACTACCAACAATGGCACTTGGCTTAAGATCTGCAGCATCAAAAGCCTGCGCAAGCATGGCAGATGTTGTGGTTTTTCCATGTGTTCCGCAAACAGCAACTCCAAGCTTTTCATCAAACAAGACGCCCAGAATTTCAGGATAACTCAAAAGTAAAAATCCTTTTTTCTTAGCCTCCGCCATTTCAACATTATTTTCCTGCGTATATGCAGTTGAATGAACAACAACATCAATATCATTTGGGATATTTTCAATCGCAAAATTTTCATAAAAAGAAATGCCGAGTCTTTTCAATATCTGATCAGTATAAAAAATTTCACTAGTATCAGAGCCAGAAACTTCAATTCCTCTGCTTTGCATGATTTGAGCAACTGCAGTCATGCCAGCGCCTTTAATTCCAATAAAATATGCCTTCTTAATATCTTGAATTTTCATAATATGCAAACCATTTAACAATTACAACCGTCCAATTTCTATAATACTATTTGCAACAACTTCAGCAGCAGTAGGATGATAAAATGTTTTAATTTTTTCAGTCATACTTTGACACAATTCATCATTAGTCAAAATATGATTTATTTTTTCAAGCAAAATATGCTCGCCCAAATTTGATTCTTCTAGCACAATAGCTGCTCCAATTTGCGCAAGAGCATAGGCATTCATGCGCTGATGGTCATTTGCACTTTCAGAAATTGGAATCAAGATAACAGGTTTTCCGTTGGCAGCTATTTCAGTGATGAATGTTGCACCTGCTCTACTAATAACCAAATCACTCAAGGCAAAAGCATCGCGAAGTTTATTGGCGTTTAAAAATGGTGCGGCATAATATCCACCATGACCATTTTTAACACCCATAATAGCGGCTTCAGCTATGGCTGATTCAAAAAGATCTTGTCCTGTTTGATGAATAATTTGAAAATGTTGCAACAACTGGGGCAAAACCCTAATAATAGCTTCGTTAATAATTTTTGATCCTTGCGATCCACCAAGCACTAGCAAAGTTTTTCTCGACTGCGTAAAATTAAGTTCTTGTCTAAGCATTATCGCATCACCATCAGTAACTTGAAAACGTATTGGGTTTCCAACTAGGGCAGTTTTTTCTTTTGGAAAATATTGTTCAGCTGATGGATAGGCTACAGCTATTCTATCGGCAAATTTCGCTAAAAATTGATTTGCCAAACCTGGCGCACTATCTGATTCATGAATCATAATTGGAATACGATAAATCCAGCCAGCCAAAACAATTGGTACAGCCACATATCCACCTTTGGAAAAAATCACATCCGGCATAAAACGCAAAAGCATCCAGAGCGATTGCACAAAACCAATTGGGATTTTAAAAATATCGACAAAATTTTGAAAAGAAAAATATCTTCGCATTTTTCCACTAATCACAAATTTAAATGGAATACCATTTTCAGTCATTATTTTCTTTTCCATTTCCGCCCCAGATCCAACATAAAGAATTTCAGCCTCTGGTCCAAGTTTTGCTTTGATCTTATCAGCCACTGCAACAAGGGGTGTTAAGTGTCCGCCAGTTCCTCCACCTGTTAAAATAATACGCATAATAAAAAATAATTTAAAATTTGAAATTTCATTAATATAATAGCAAGAAAAGCCAATAAAATCCAGTAAATAATTTATTAATTATCCAAATTCGCCTGTTTTGAGATATTTAATAAGATACCAACAGCCGCCATCAAAAATGCCAAAGATGTTCCACCATAACTTATAAAAGGAAGTGGAATTCCAGTTAATGGAACCAGTGCTATATTGGCGCAAATATTAATAAAGGCTTGAAATGTTATCCACATTGTAATGCCAGTTGCCAATAATTTTCCAAACACATCTGGTGCATTCTTAGCTATTTTAATACCTCTAATGGCCAGAATAACAAACAAAACCAACAGCACCACAGCGCCAAGCATTCCAAGCTCTTCACCGATGATTGCAAAAATGGAATCTCCTACAGGTTCAGGCAAATAATTGAATTTTTGACGAGAATGACCAAGTCCAACTCCAAAAAATCCCCCACTACCAACAGCCAATAAGGCTTGATTGATCTGATATCCTATCCCACTTGGATCAGTAGAAGGATCAAGAAAGGTCAGAATTCTATTGAAACGATACGGCTCAATTTTAACAAGAATCCAAAGTCCAAATACTCCAAGCATGGTAATTGAAAAAAGATGATTCAAACGAGCGCCTGAAATAAAAAAGATTGCAAAAGAAGTCAAAGCAATAACGCCAAAAGTTCCAGTGTCTGGTTGCTTCATAATTAAAAATCCAACCAAACCAATAATGCCAATAAATGGCAACAAACCTTCAAAAAAATCTCCGATACGTTTTTCTCCTCGACCATCAAGCCAGGCAGCTAGATATATTATTATTGCCAATTTTGCCATTTCAGAAGGTTGAAAAGAAAATATACCAAGCTTAATCCAACGACTTGCACCATAAATATTCGATCCCACACCTGGGACAAAAACCAGAAGCAAGAAAATAACTGCCACAAAAAAGATTGGAACTGCAACTTTTTTCCAAAAATGATAGTCGATTTTAGACAAAAAATAAAGCACTACTGATCCTGGTAAAACTCCATACAGGAGTTGATGTTTGAAAAAATAATAATCATCTCCAAACCTTGTTTGAGAATAAATAACTCCAGCACTCGCAATCATAATAAGGCCAAAAATAAGCAGTATTGATACCGTTGTCAAAAGTGTTCTGTCTCCTAATTTTGTTTGCATAATATAAAAAATAATAAACAATAATCAAGAAAAAAATTCCAAACAAATCTCAAATTGCAAAAAAGGTAACTCACAAACGGTTTGAATATTTAAAATTTGATTATTGGATTTTATTTGGTGCTTGTAATTTTCTTTTTGGATTTTGATTGATTTTTTCTCCAATTCTCAATCTCGGCATGATTACCACTTAGCAGGACACTGGGAACTTCCCACTCTAGGAATTTTTCCGGCTTGCTATACTGCGGAAATTCCAAATATCCTTCTTCACTATGTGATTCGACGATTGCACTCTGGTCATTACCAAGCACTCCAGGCAATAATCTCGCGACACTATCAATCACGACCATTGCAGCGATCTCTCCACCAGTCATCACAAAATCTCCAATAGAAATTTCTTCATCGCAAACATTTTCCGCCACACGTTCATCCACACCCTCGTAGCGACCACAAATAAAAATCAGTTGATCATATTCAGTTAATCTTTTGGCATCCTCTTGTTTATATCTTTTTCCTTTAGCAGAAAATAAAATAGTTCTGGTTTTTAAATTTTCTTTTTTAATATCTTTCACTGCCAAATAAATTGGCTCCACTTGCATCACCATGCCAGCTCCACCACCGTATGGTGTGTCATCAACATTATTGTGCTTATTGGTAGAAAAGTCACGCAAATTATGCGCTGTAATTTGGACTATTTCTTTTTCCTTAGCACGTTTAATGATAGACTCGCCGAAATAGCTGTCAAAAATATTTGGGAAAATTGTAACTATATCAAATCTTTTCATATAAAATATTCTAACATAGATCTTGAAATTAAAAAAGTGCGCAAATAAGCTAAATTACAGTTGCAAGTACCAAAATTAAACGCTATGATAGCAAAATATGAAAATATCCACCCTTAAAAAATTTGAAGAATTTCTCAAAATTCGTATTCCCACGCGGGAAGCTTTATTTATGGGGACAATTGGCCTAGATAGAGCTAAATACTTCATGAAATTACTTGGTAATCCACAAGATAAAATCAAAGTTGTTCATATTGCAGGAACATCAGGCAAAGGATCTACCGCACATCTGACGAGCCACGCGCTTGTTAGTCAAGGTTTTTCTGTTGGCATGTCAATTTCTCCGCATATTTTTGACATTCGCGAACGCATGCAAATCAATAACCAATTGCCTTCGGAAAAACTGATTCTAAAATATTTCAATCAAATTTCGCCCTTGATCAAAAAAATGGAGGCCTGCAAATATGGCGCGCCAACATTTTTTGAAATAAATGTTGGTTTGGCGTATTATATTTTTGCCAAAGAAAAATTAGATTATGCTGTGATTGAAACAGGTCTTGGCGGAACACTCGACGCCACTAATACCGTCACCACAAAAAACAAGCTTTGCATTATCACTAAACTTGGTCTCGATCACACTGAAATTCTCGGAAAAACAATCTCAAAGATAGCCGAGCAAAAAGCTGGAATAATAGGAAATAAAAATACTGTCATCGGTTATCAGTCATCAGTCGCTGGACTCAATATAATAAAAAAATGTTGCAAAGAAAAAAATGCGACCTTAACTATCATTGGTCAGAAAAATTACAAGATTATTTTTTCAACACCACTGGAAACTGTTTTTGATTTTAATTTTTCCAAATATCCATGTGTCATTTCGGACTTGATCCGGAATCCAGGTTACGTTGCAAATAAAAAAAACCCGGATTTCCGTTTTCACGGGGATGATAATGCTATAAATTTCTCCTTAAAAAATATCCATTTAGGATTGATTGGAGCTCATCAAGCAGAAAATTGCTCACTAGCACTTACCTGCCTAGCTTTATTATCCAAGCGTGACAAGTTCAAAATAGACGAGCACTTGTTACGTAGCATGCTACGTAACATCGCCATTCCTGGACGGTTTGAAATCAAAAAAATCCAGCAAAACACTGTCATTATTGATGGAGCGCACAATCCGCAAAAAATGCATGCTTTCACTAATAATATTGCAAAAATATATCCCAAACAAAAATTCACTTTTATTATTGCTTTCAAAAAAAGCAAAGACTTTCAAGAAATGCTCCGGGAAATAATTCCACTTGCCAACAAAATTTTCTTTACACATTTTTCACTTTCCAATCAAGATAATCTTCATAGTAGTATTAATAATCAAGAAATTATTTTATTCTTGGAATCAAGAAATTTCAAAAAATTCAAAATAATTGGTAACAATAAAACAGAAATATCAAAAGTTATTCATGATTCAAAAAAAACAGTTGTAATAACCGGTTCACTTTATCTTATCGGATCAATTTATAAATATCTGAAACAATAGAGGATTATTTTGTGAGACAATTTTCTTTCACGGCCAATAATGGCAAGAGCCACTCATGAGCTGTCGGCTATTGATTTTGGCCGACAGCGTGCCAAGAAAGGAAATATGCGATATAAACAAGCACATAAAAACCCGCCTTTCGACGGGTTTTTATTATTTAAAAGTTTTGAAAAACTTTTTTAGATATTCATGTCTCCAAGAACATCATCAATGCTTTTTTTCACTTCAACAGCAGGAGCTGCTTCTGGGCGAGGTGTGCGTTCTCCACGAGTAGAACCTTCTGGTTCGTTGATTTTCAAGTTAACACGAGCGTTGTTACGAGCTCCGATAACACGAAGAATTGTTCGAAGAGCTTTTGCGGTCTGACCTTCTCGTCCGATTACCATTCCCATATCTGCTGGATTAACATCCAAAGTAATGAGAACTCCCATTTCATCAATTTTTCTTTCAACCTTCACGTCTGTTGGATTGTCAACAAGCGCTTTTACAGCGAATTCTAGGAATTCCTGATCTGTGGGTCTTACATCTGTCATAATTGTATTTCATTAATTACTGATTATTTACTTACCGAGAAAGATAAGGGAAAACAGTCGACCAAACCATTTCTTTTTCTATCCTCTCATATTCTAATTATAGTCTATTTTTGACTTTTTGTCAAAGCAAAAAAGTTATCCACACCCGTCGTGCTGTTGCACCCCTTGAAACCCAGCGGTTTTTATTATTTCCGCTCCAGGACAACTCGCCTTTTTCCCACTAATTCTTCCTTCTCTTGAATAAAACCAAAGCTGTTTTAAGACAAATTTGAATATCCTGCCAAAGTGACCAATTTTCAATATAAAAAACATCCAATTTATATTCGTCTTCAAATTCAAGATCAGAGCGTCCGGAAACTTGCGCCATACCTGTTACTCCAGGTTTTATGGTCAATAATCGCCTGTGATATTCACTATATTTTGCCACTTCTCTTTCTTGATGAGGACGAGGACCAACTAAACTCATATCCCCCATGAAAACATTGAAAAATTGTGGCAACTCATCAATAGAAAGCCTTTCAATGATTGCACCAATTCTTGTCTTGCGAGGATCATTTTTAATTTTATAAAGTGGTCCCTTTTTGATGCTTAATTTTTTAATCAATTCTTTTTCATATTCCAGGGCCTTTCTACCTTCTGACGTATTGGGGTTTGTGCAAAATTCCCATTTCATATAACGAAATTTATATACATTAAATTTCTTTCCGTCACTTCCTATGCGTTCATTTTTATACACGATTGGGCCATCTTTGGAATTTTCAAAAAAAGACTCTACTTTAATCAGTAATGCAACCACCGCCATTAATGGAGAAAGAATTACGATAAAAACACTAGAGCTTATTATGTCAAAAGTGCGCTTTAAGATTTTACCCCAACCTTCAAGTGGAGTATGTTTAATTTCAATAATAGGCTCACCATTAAAAATACCATTTTCAAATTTTGCAGTTTGCAATGTTGTTGGAATGAATTTATATGAAATATTATTAATTGCACAATAATCTATCAATTTTTCTTGTTCATTGTCAGTGAGTGATGAATCGCAAACAATGATCTCATCAACACCTTTTGATTCTTTAATATCGCGCACGAGTCGTATAGCTGCTGTTTCTATGCGTCCAACAATCTTGTAGCCCAATGATTTATCTTTTTTTATTAACTTTAAAATTAAATCCATTTTTCGATTTCTGCCAATCAAAAGAAGTCTGTGCACACCCATACCTCTTGATTGCAAGAAATGTTTTTGAATTTTTTGCAAAATATATCTACCAATTGTCACATACATCACAGTAAGTCCCCAACCAGCCAGAATTATAAAACGAGATGAAAACCATTCTCGTTTAAGAAAAATCGTAACAATAATAACAACTAGCGCAACAGAGGTTGCCAAAAAAACACTCACTGCTTCCTGCCAAAATTTTCTAGTAACCTTAATATTATAAAGGCCCTCTATAGCATATACAATAATCGCAAGAGGAGTTATAAGAAAAACAGCATGCAAATAACTATCCAGTGGAAAATTATATAGTTTAGGCTTTAAGGCTAAAATTTCTGGAATATTTCTAATCGAAAAAGCACTTAACGCTGCCAATAATATCATTGCCCCGTCCATTGGAACCTGAATTGCACTGAAAAATAATTCGCTTCTTTTTTTCATTTATCTATGTAAATATAAATTTAAATTTTAATCTTTGAATTTACAATTTATCAAAGTAATCTATAAGCCGGATTCTGTGTCAATTTTTTCAAATTGATGACAATCATTTATCTAGCTCCGACGTTACCGTCGGAGTCAAGCGACACTCTACCAATGCACAGCATTGGAAAATACAAATCACAAGAAACAAGCACCAAACAAAGAAATACTCTTGATTTATTTTCTATTTGAAAATTGTTTGGAATTTGTAATTTGATTTTTGAAATTTCCAGTGCCACGCACTGGAGCACGGTCTTGCGTCCAGGTAAGGATTTAGCCGTTTCACCTTCTATGTTGCCATAGAAATTCACCCTAATAAATCAGGGTGCCTGATTGTTTTCACGTTCAGGCGTCTCTGCTCGCACCTCGAGAATCACTTCTGACGGGGGTTACCCGCTACCATGCTCCCACTTTCATGGGAAACGTCCGGACTTTCCTCTATTTTCTTGCGAAAACAGCGATTGCCTAATTACTTTGATAAATTCTAAATTCAAAGAACTATATTATATTATACCATAATCGTCAAAGTATATACATTTTTGGGCAAATTGTCAACCATGCACAACCAAAAATTGCCTTATATAAAACAAAAGATAAAAAAAGTAAGATTATTGATTCCTGTCACCAAAGTACCACTGGTACACATCTTTTGTCACCGGCAAAGCACTGGTGAATCCCTCTCCAGCACCTTCAACCAAAACAGCCATAGCTATTTTGGGATTATCATATGGCGCAAAAGAAATAAACCAACCATGCTCTTGTTTTGCACCCACGCCAAATTGAGCAGTGCCAGTCTTGCCAGCAATATCAACTGGCATATCCTTAAGGGGTTGCGCCGTTCCAGCCAAAACTGTTTTTCGCATACCTTCCCTAACAACGTTTAGAATATCTTGTGAAACAAAGTTTGATCGAATGACTTCTGGTTTAATATTGATAACTTCACCATCACTTTTTTTTATCTGCGAAACAAGCTGCGGTTTGTATAATGTTCCACCATTTGCAATTGATGCCGTGTAATCAGCGAGCTGAAGAACTGTTGCACTTACATATCCTTGACCAATTGCTGCATGATAACTATTTCCAACAGACCAACGCTCTTTAATAACATCCTTTTTCCATTGCTCACTTGGGATTAAACCACTAGCTTCTCCTCCAATATCAATTCCAAGTAACTCCCCAAATCCAAAATTGTTATACCATTTTTTCATTTTATCCATTCCAAGACCACTAATATTTCCATAACCACCTCCAACGGTATAGAAAAATATATCATTACTTTCAGCAATTGCTGTGCGCACATCACTTGGCGCATGAGCTTTCCAATCACCAAAACTATAACTACCCAAGCGTAAAACACCGCCCAAACCATTAATAATAGTTGATGGTGTTATAATGCCTTCAGAAAGAGCAGCCACTGAAATGGCAGGCTTCACTGTTGATCCAGGTGGGTATTCACCAGAAATAGCACGATTGAAAAGCGGATTATCAGGATTATTTATCAAACTAGCATATTGTTCATTGGAAATTTTATTAGCAAATAAATTATTATCAAAACTTGGAACACTTACCATAGCAAGAATCTGACCAGTTTTTGGATCAATAGCGACTGCAGAAGCGGTACTGGTTTTTGTTTTTTCTAAAACAGCATTAATACTGTCATAAAGTTTTTTCTGCAAACCCGCATCAATACCCATCACGAGATCACTCCCTGGTTTTGGATTTATGATTCCAATTTCTCGCTTAGTATTTCCCATCGAATCAACCTCTACTTGATCACTGCCATGAATTCCACGTAAATATTTTTCATAGGATTTTTCTATTCCCTGTTTTCCAATATAATCAGTGAGTAGATATCCCTTATTTTGGTCAAGTTCACTTTGCTTTATTTTTCCCTCATATCCAAGAACGTGAGCGAATATTGGCCCATCAACATAATCCCTAATAGCTGTTTTTTCAATACTGATACCTGGAAGATTATTACCCTTCTCAAGCAGCTCTAACGCCTGTTCGTGTTGTATATTCTCTTTTAACAAAACAGGATTTAACGATTTAGAATTTGCATTACTCTCTAAAATTGTCCAGACTTCTGCAGTATTTATATTCAGAATAGTTGAAACAACATCGGCTATTTTTTTTGTTTCCATGCTATCCCTGGGAATATCAGCAGGAATTATAACTGCATCAATACTTGGAACATTATTAACCAAAGATACGCCCGTGCGATCAAAAATTCTGCCCCTAGGCGCCTTGATAATAATAGAACGCACACTATTGCCTTTTGAAACATCCTGATAATATGCACCCTTAATTACAGTTAAAAAAACAACTCTTATTCCTAACATGAAAACAAAAACTAACATACCCCACCATAAAATATCAAACCAATTTTTTGCAAGAGGTTTTTCCATCCTCGAAGCTTCCTTTTCTGTTGCAGTAAGGATATAATCTTCAATTTCTAATCCAGAAAATTTCCTAGATATTTTTTGTTTATTCCTTAACATATTTTTTTAATTAATAGAGAAGAATTTTTTAGCTTTCCGCAATATAATAAAGCAACAAAAGAAAAGTATCACATCATACAATATTTGAATACCAACAACTTTAAAATCAATAATATCTCTAAGATAAAAATTTCCTGATTGCTTATTAAATTCAGCAAATGCGGTTAAAATCACGTGCGAAACCAATGTCGAAACAATAACAAATATCATAAATAATGCCAAACCAAATCCCCTTAATTCAACAGAAAATCTTCTGGAAAAAAAACTCACAAAATAAACTACAAAAATAAAGACCAGCACATGTACTCCAACTGCCGTATAACTAACCAGATCATAAATAATACCAGCAAAAACAGCCCACCCCAGAAAACCAGAGAATCCATCCAAAATAGCTCCTGCCAAAATAATCATCAGCAAAATATCTCCAGTTGCAAAGCCAAAGGAGATTACCGGCAAAACAGCTGTTTGCAAGATAATTGCACTAAACAAAAGTAGTCCGTAAATAAATTTTTTCTTCATCCAGTAGTAGAAATTCGAATGAGCTTTGCCCAAAAAAAATTTCGTAAATTATTCTAATTCCTTATTTTAGCTACTTATTAAATATTCAACAATTAATTTTATTATTATTTAGAATTCTCACTGCTGGATTCATCCTGTTAAATTCTTGTATAAAAAATTATTTACTACTTTTTATAATAAAAACTGTTTGTAATTTTGAAATCATAAGAGGAGATTCAATTACTGCTTGCTGAAAAAGATGATCGCTTGAAGGGTGAATTTCGCGTAACGATCCAATATAAAGACCTCTGGGTATTTCGCCTCCAGTTCCAGAAGTTACAACATTGTCTCCAATAGCAAGAGCATCTGTTTGCAAAACCATGTCGAGAATAATACTCAAACCATATCCACCATTAACAACACCTTTTGCACTATTTTCAGTGGTCATTGCACTTATTGTGTTTTTTGAATTAGTCAGTAGCATTATTTTTGAACTATTAATGCCAACTTCTTGAATTCTACCAACTAAAATTCCCTTGGAAACAATAACTGGCATACCACTAACAACTCCGTCACTACTACCCTTGTCAATTTCCAACCAGTTTCCCATACCATTGGGATCCTGGCTTATTACGCTTGATGCCAATAACTCATATTTATCCCTTGGAAGAAGACTCAATTGATCACGAAGAAATGAATTTTCATTCTTCACATCCAACAGCATTGCATTTTCAGCTATCAATATTTGATTATCTGTGAGCAATTTCTCATTTTCATCTTTAAGTTGCCCAATTGATGAAAGAAAATCTCTCGTTTCCTCAACATTAATAGAGACAGAATAAAAAACTTTTTGAAATGGTAAAAATATAGCGTTAACAATTTCGCGAAAAGGACTAAATAAACTAACTGGATTTAAAAAAACAAGCAGCAAAAATATTGCTGCAAGGAAAAATACTTTGAATAATTTAGTTAGAGCAATTCTCTGCATTTATTTTCAAATAAGGCCGGATATGATAAGAAAATTATCTATAACCAAACTTATTCTATTAGTTATTTTATTTGAAAGATTTTTCCCGCTGATCTTCGACAAGAACATCTTTTAGAGTTTCAAGATCTTCTAAAACTATTCCAATACCCCTCACAACAGCTGTAAGTGGATCCTCCATCATGCGCACTGGCATTTCAGTTTGATTGGCAACTAATTTATCCAATCCCCTGATCAAGCCACCACCACCAGCCAAAATTATTCCTCTTTGCATAATATCAGAAAGAAGTTCTGGCGGTGTTTCTTCAATAACGGTTTTAACATTATTTACAATAATGCGAATCGAGCGTGAAATAGCCTCCCTTATTTGTTCATCATTCACAATGGTTTCCTTGGGCAAACCACTAACCAAATCGCGACCACGAATAGGTGCTGTTAATTGTTCTTTGAGGGCATATGCGCTTCCAATGGCAATTTTCACATCTTCTGCACTTTTCTCACCAATAAGAAGGTTAAATTCATCTCTACAATATCGAATAATATCCTCGTTCATTTCGTCACCAGCCACACGCAAACTTCGAGCACTTACTATTCCTCCTAGAGAGATAACTGCGATTTCAGAAGTTCCTCCGCCAATATCAACAACCATATTACCTCTAGCATCGGTAACCGGAAGTCGCGCACCAATTGCTGCAGCCATCGGCTCCTCAATAAGAAAAGCTTCGCGCGCACCAGCACTCATTGCAGCATCGATAACAGCTTTTTTTTCAACTTCAGTTATGCATGATGGGATACCAATCAAAACTCTAGGCTTCGGTGAAAATGAAAAAGCATCCTTATTAACTTTCTCAATAAAATATTTAAGCATTTGAGTTGTCACTTCAAAATCACTCACCACGCCATCCACGAGTGGTCTGGTGGCAACAATATGTCCAGGAGTTTTGCCCACCATTCTTTTAGCATCACGTCCGATTGCCAAAACTTGACCAGTTCTCTTGTTGATTGCTACGACGGAAGGTTCATTGATTATGATTCCTTTACCCTTAACATATACGAGTGTATTTGCAGTTCCAAGATCAATACCAATATCTCTTGAAATATTTCCAAAGAAATCACCAATTATTTTCTGCCAAAAAATTTTAATTTTTTCTATCATCCGTACTATCAATAAATATTTATACCAAACAAGCAAAAAAAACCGTTCTTAATTAAGAATTTACCAATTTTTCATGCTTTTATTTTTGTATTCAACCTTTTGATATCATAGCTTCAATAAGCCAAAATGTCAAAATTTTTACATGCTATTTTCAGAGTCCATATTTCGCCTTATTAGCGACATGTTCTTCAAAGTTTTTTGAAAAGACTGTTTTGCCAGTTTTTGGATCAGTCAAGAAATATACAAAATTAGTTGGTGTCGGATTGAGTGTGGCTAAAATAGAAGCAAGTCCTGGATTCGAAACTGGTCCCGGCGGAAGGCCCTTATTTTGATATGAATTATATGGCGAATCAATCTTTGTCTCCGCTATTGAATGTTGTATTTTTTTATCACCAAGAGCATATTCCAAAGTGGCATCACTTTGAAGTGGCATTTCATTTTCAAGTCTATTCCAAAATAAGCCCGCCACTATCTTTCTATCATCAGCATTTTTAACTTCCCCCTCAACGATGCTAGCCATTGTTATAATTTCAAATAATGATTTCTTTTGCAATTCCAAATCAGATTTTATTGCTACCATAACCTTGAGAGAAAAAGTGTCCAACATTTTTTTAACAATTTCATTGGCAGTCACATCTTTAGCAAAATAATAAGTATCAGGAAATAAATATCCTTCCAAAGTTGCATTTGCTGGCAATTCATTCAGAAATGGATATGGACTCTTAATATCAACAGTTGGCTTATTAGCTAATTTTGCAAATGAATCACCCGCAAGATCATTAGCTATAAGTTTTGCTGCCATATCTTTTATGGTAAAACCTTCTGGAAATGTTATCTTCACTCTCATTGGCACAACCTGACCACCAATGACTATATTTGCAGCCTCTGGGATTTGCATGCCTGCTGGAAATTCATACACACCCGCCACAATAGAGTGCAATTTATGAGTAATCCACAGATAAATCACAAACGAATATTTTCCATTAATAACTTCAGCCTTAGCTAGTTTCTCGCCCACTATCAAAGCGTTATCCCCACTTTCAATGGAGATAGTATTCTTACTATTAGTAATTCCTTTTGAAAAATATATTTCACTATATAAATAAAAAAAACCACCAGCAAGAATAATTATTCCAAATATTAAAATAGTAATTTTTCTTCTAATTTTCATATATCACAATCTATCTTAAAAAATTTACAGCTATCCAGCATTAATGCTTTCCAACAAATGGAACAAAAGAAAATCCTGCAAACTTTTCAATATTGAATTCTTTTGGTCCCTTTTTTTCAATAAACCAAATTTCATTATTAATAGGAGCAACCATTTTTCCACCAACCTTTAGCTGTTCTTTAAGAGCAACTAAAACTTCGTCAGTTGAAGCAGAGACTAAAATTCTATCATAAGGTGCGTTCTCCACAAGACCGTTTACTGCAGATTGACAATGAAACTGGACGATGCCCTTCTTAATAAAGCCAAATTTGTTAACATTTTTTTCTCCATAAGCACAAAGTTCAGGAATAACTTCCATTGCACTGACATTTCCATTTTCACCGACAATATGAGCCAAGAGAGCTGTTGTCCAACCACTACCACTACCAACATCAAGAATATTTTGTCCTTTATGCGGTTCAAGCAATTCAAACATAAATGCTACGATAAGTGGCTGTGAAATTGTCTGTCCATATCCTATTGGCAAAGATATGTTAGCCTCTGCTTGACGATTAAAATCATTAGGAATAAATTCCATTCTATGAACCTTAGAAAAGGCTTCGATGATATTATCATTTCGCAAATAGCCAGTCCTAATTAAATCGTTTATAAGTCTACTCATAATAAAAAATTGCAAGTTTAAATCTATAAAGTTTCCAGCTTTTAAAATGAATTTAAATTCATGTCCAACTTTATAAGCCTTATAGCTTAATTATATTCCCATTACCTGCACAACGACATCCCTTTTTCGAGCACCATCAAATTCTACTGCGAACACACTTTGACTTTCAGCTAAGAGCAACTTTCCTTTTTCAATTGGAATTGTCTGACTTACTCCAGTTAAAAATGATTTACAATGGGAATGACCATTACTCCTACCATCTGACTTGGAGATTTTTCTAATTTCAAATAAGTCATGAGAATAACGATCATCCATTGGAGCAAGTTTATACAAAATACGCATAAAATCTTGGATTAGCATAGGTTCGTTGTGATTAATAATCACACCCATGGTAGTATGTGGAGCAAAAATGACAACATTTCCCTCGCGAACACCAGCAGTGGTTATTATTTCCTGCACACGTTCGGTAATGTCAAAAAATTCGATTTGATTTTTACTTTCAAGGTCAATTGTTTGCTTGAGAACTTTTATATTATTCATTTGTTTTATTAATCATAAATCATGGAACATGGAGCAAAAAATACAAATAAACAAATTCCGTATTAAACATTCTTTTGCTTTATGCTTTTTGAAATGTTCTATGTTTTATGATTTATGTTTTATTTTTTGAAAACATTTGCAACTACTTTTGGTGCACGCTTATCAAGCGCATCTGGAATTATTTTATCACGAGTAGGCTTTTTTATCAAAGCAGCAATTGCCTTGGCAGCTTTTAATTTGTGCGATTCGGTTATTTTTCTTGTTCCCGTATCAAGCGCACCACGAAAAATTCCAGGAAAAACCAAGACGTTATTGATTTGATTTGGATAATCAGATCTTCCAGTTGCCACGATCAAAGCTCCACCCTTTTTTGCCTCTTCTGGCATGATTTCAGGAATAGGATTACTCATTGCAAAAACAATAGCATCCTTATTCATTCGACGTATATCAAGATGCGTTATCAAATTTGGGGCACTCACTCCGATAAAAATATCAGCCTCTGCCAAAGCATCTTGCAAAGTTCCTTGCAAGTTCATTGGATTGGTTATTTTAGCAATTTCAATCTTAAAGTCATTCATGCCAGTTGGACGTTCCTTATATATGACCCCGCTACTATCAACCACAACGATATTTTTTGCGCCATAGTTCATAAGCAAATTCATGATAGCTGTTCCAGCAGCTCCTGCCCCGGAAATTACAATCCGCACTTTTTTAATATCTTTTTTTGCAACCTTAAGCGCATTAATAATTCCAGCCAAAACCACAATCGCAGTTCCGTGCTGATCGTCATGCATCACAGGAATATCCAATTCTTCTTTTAATCTTTTCTCTATTTCAAAACAGCGTGGAGCAGAAATGTCCTCCAAATTTATTCCACCAAAAGTTGGCGCCAGGGCTTTTACTATTTTAATAATGTCTTCAGTGTCTTGAGTCGCCAGCACGATTGGAATTGCGTCAACTCCACCCAATTCCTTAAATAAAAGTGCCTTCCCCTCCATCACTGGCAAACCTGCTTCTGGGCCGATATTCCCCAATCCAAGCACAGCACTTCCATCTGAAATAACTGCCACCGTGTTTTTGCGAATTGTATATTCAAAAGAAAGTTTTTTGTTTTTTGCAATTGCCCTGCAAACATCTGCCACACCAGGAGTATACAAAACAGCCAAACTTTCCTTGGTCAATTTTTTCTTGCTCCTTATTTCTATTTTTCCTCCAATCTTTTTTGAGAGTTCAATCGCTTCATTCATAAATTTTAATATTTATAATTTACTCACAGCAACATGAAACTAATTTCTTTTTCGGCCAACAGTTGCGACAGCAACTCTTGAGTGCTTGGACATGGGCTTCGTCCAAGCGCGTTCCCTAGAAGAAGTTAGTTGAAAGTTGCATAGTGCAATTTCTAAATGTTTTATTTCTTAGCTAATTTCAATTTTTTATACACACTTCCTGCCGCCACCGATCCTTCAGCAACTGCTGTGATAATTTGCCTGAACTTGTTTGAACCCGTTGTCGCATCACCTGCCGCATAAACATTTTCAATGTTGGTACTTTGGTCTTGCTTTACAACAATATAGCCCTGCTCATCAGTTTGTACTCCAAGATTTTGCGCAACAACCGCACCAGGAATAGAGCCTATTTCAATAAATACTCCCTGCACTAAAAGTTCTTTCTTTTCTCCATTTAATTCATATTCTAGGGCTGATACCTTTTCATCTCCAATAACACTGATAATTTTTGAAAAAGTACTCATAGCAATTTTTCCATTTTTTCTCATTTTTTCATCCCAAGTCGGTTCAAATGTTTTCGTACCTTCCTTGTATAATAACTGCACGCTATTGGCAAATTCAGCCAAATGAATGGCTGCTGTGGCAGCAGCGTCGCCCCCACCAATGACCACCACATCCTTTCCCCTAAAAAACATAGCGTCACATGTCGCGCAATATGAAACACCTTTACCAATAAACTTATCCTCACCAGGAATGTTCATTTTTCTTGCTTTCATGCCTAATGCTAAAATAATGGTTTTTGTTTCGTATTTTTTTTCATCACTAGTAATGACTTCAAATCCATCCTCAATATTTTTAACGCTATTAACTGCACCTTGAATTATAGTGCCACCCAGACCTTTTGTTTGCTGTACAAATTTTTCCATCAAATCTTTGCCTGAAATTGATTCAATTCCGGCATAATTCTCAATTTCCCATGCTTCAGTCACTTGTCCTCCAATCTCACTACCAATCACTGCATGACTAAGCTTATACCGCGAAGCATAAATTGATGCTCCAAGTCCGGCAGGTCCAGCTCCAATAATAATAAGATCGTACATATTTTTATTTTTAATATATTTTTGATATATCCATTATACCTCAAAAATAATAAAATAAAAACAACCGCATTTTACAACGGTTGTTTTGAAAAAACTTAACTATAAGCTAGCAAAGTGCTTCAAGCTCTTTCTTTAAATTTTCTTTTGATTGCACACCAACAAATTCTTTCACGACTACGCCACCTTTGAAAATCTTAATAGCTGGAATAGACATGATGCTAAATTTTGATGAAGTTTCTCCATTCTCATCAACATTTATTTTTCCAACCTTAGCGATGCTTCCCATATCCGTGGCAAGTTCAGCCACGACTGGTCCCATCATTTGACATGGTCCACACCATGGTGCCCAAAAATCAACCAACACCGGCACATCACTTTTGATAACTTCTTGCTCAAAATTTTGATCTGTAAATTCCATTTCCATATTATTTTTTATTAATTTATTAATTTTAAAACTTAACCTACAATTTAGTATATATCAAATACACTCCAACTGCCAACATTATAACTCCCGTGATCGCATGAAGTGTTCTCAAGTTGTCTCGTCTCATCTTTTCCAGTTTGCTCAATTTGGCATTAAAAAAATACATTCCTAGTGTTATCAAGATCATTGGAGAAACAAAAACCAAATTATATAGCATCAGCAAAGTAAAAGTCCTGGCTGTTTCGGTTTTTTCTGCCAATTTTCCCAGAATAACAACATATGGTCCGCTAGCACATGGCACCAAAAATAGACTCACCAAAAAACCAATCCCAAACGCACTCCATGGACTCGTGGCACGACGGATAATTTCTTGCATTTTTGGACGCCAAGAAAGAGGAACTTCCATGACAAAGAATTTTCCATACCAAAAAACATCTTTAAAATTAGCTATTGCGATAATGATAGCTAAGATTCCAACCCCCAATGAAAGATATTTTGAAACTCCAAAAGCACCAATTGCCTTGTAAACACTAAGTCCCATTAAAAGATAGGAAAGAAAAATTGCCAAAGAAAACATAAGGCCCGAAAGCAAAGCGCGCGTCCTGCCTTTAGCTGAAATAACGGTTGCTAGTAATAAGATAAGCACTGCCAAGGCACAAGGATTAGCAGCGTCGGCAAAAGCTGCTCCCAATAAGAGCCAGATTGGGATATTAACTGCATTATTTGTAATGTTTTTTTCAGCAATACTTTTGGCAGTAAAACCATCAATAAAATCCTGCGCAATTCCCTTGGAATTTTCCATAGCGCTAGCAAACCCACTGATAATTGGCTGATCGCCAGCAATAAGGGTATCGTCAATAACAATAGCAGGGATACCAAGATTTTTAATATCACTCTTGCTTGTAAAAATTTTTCCCAATAATTCTTTATTAACAGGATCATCAAAATTTAACTTCTGAATATCATATTTTTCATAAAATCCTTGCTGTTTGAAATATTCATCTACCTTATGACAATGAGGGCACCAATCTGCATAAAATAAAATTGCAGTTTTTTTTGTTTCAGCATGAGAAACAAATGGCATCGTCAATAATATAAATGACAATATCAATAATATTTTTTTTCCGCCCAAGGCGAATCCGCCTTGGGCGGACATTTTGCTTTTGTTCATTATTTTCAATTTTTTATATTAAAATTTATACACCTATTTTCCATGCCTTTTTTCATTCTCGGTATATTCCAAAATAGCTTGCGACAAATCAGCTTCATTGAAATCTGGAAAATATTTTTGAGAAAAATGCAAAGATGAATTGGCGATATCCCACATCATAAAACCTGCGCTCAAATGAGGTTCTCCACCAGTTCGAATAAGCAAATCAACTGCTGGCAATTTGCTGGTCATCAAATTTTGCTTAATCGTTTCGGCTGTAATTTTTTCAGGATCAACACCACTGGCAACAATCCTTCGAACAGTGTCCAACATTTCATCGTCACCACTATAGGCCAAAAAGAAATTAAGCTCATGCTTATCATAATGAGCAGTCTTCTCAATTCCCTCTAATATAATCTTTTTGAGCGATGATGGAAATTGTTTTTCCCATTTTCCAATCACATTTATTCTTACGCGGTTTCTGTGAATATCTTCATCCACCATCAATTTTTTGAAATATTCTTCATAAATTTTGAGCAGTTCCTGTTTTTCACGCAGTGGTCTTTTAATCAAATTCTCCAAAGATGAGCCCCAAAAAGACAAACAATAAACTCCATTATCAAAAGCCCAGCGCGCCAATTGCTCCAGTTTTTCAGCTCCAGCAGCATGTCCCTCCCAAGGCTCAAGATTTTTTTCCTTCGCCCATCTACGATTTCCATCTGGAATAATAGCGATATGATTTGGCAAATTATTATTCATAGAAAAAATTATTCAATCTTTTTATAAAATTCTACTTTATGTGAATATTATTTTTTTGCGGCTTCCGTATGAGTCGAGCTCAAGAGTTTATTCCGAGTGCTCGACGAATGAAAGGCAAGTAAAAAAACAATATTCGCATAAACTCACGCATATCACCTTACTGGAATTTCTCAACTTCTTTAATAAATTCTTTCAGTAATTCTTTTTCATCAACCTTTCTAATAATTTCACCATTTTTCATAATAAGTCCAACACCACGTCCACCCACAATCGCCAAATCAGCCTCACGTGCTTCCCCAGGGCCATTCACCACACATCCCATCACCGCCACATGAATATCCTTATCAATTCCCTCTAGCGCCTTTTCAACCTTTCCAGCTAATTCTATTAAATTAATTTCAGTACGTCCACATGTTGGACAACTAGTCACCGTTATTCCACGCTTGCGAACACCAAGAGACTTGCAAATTTCCCAGCCAGCCTTAATCTCCTCTATTGGATCAGCCGTGAGTGAAACTCGCATAGTGTCACCTATTCCTTCATATAATAAAATTCCCAATCCTATTGAGGAAACAATCGTCCCCCTGAAAATTGTTCCAGCTTCCGTCACTCCAATATGCAAAGGATATGAAACTTTTTTTGATAACATTCTATAAGCCTCAACTGTTCTTTCGATATCAGAAGCTTTGAGTGAAATTATAATATCCTTGAAATTATATTTTTCCAAAATTTTAATATGACGCATGGCTGATTCCACCATCGCTTTTGCCGTAACTTTTCCTTTATATTTTTTCAAAATATCTTTTTCCAAAGAACCTCCATTTACTCCAATACGAATTGGAATTTTTCTTTTCTTAGCTTCCAGTACCACCATTTTTATTTTTTCCTCACTTCCGATATTGCCAGGATTAATCCTCAATTTATCAATTCCTTGACGCATAGCTTCCATGGCATATTCAGCAGAAAAATGAATATCCGCCACCAATGGAATGGAAATTTGTTTCTTGATTGCGCCAAGTGCCTTGGCTGCTTCCATGTCAGGCACAGCCACGCGAATCATTTCACAGCCCGCCATTTGAAGTTGTCTGATTTGCTTGACGGTCGCTTTAACATCTCGTGTATCAGTCGTGCACATAGATTGAATAACCACTGGCGCATTGCCACCAATATATATATTTCCAACTTTAATTTTTTTCGTTTTTTTGCGTTTTATCATATATTTCAAATGGCTTCAAGAATTTATGTAAAATTGTTTTTTACGGCTTCCGTATGAGTCGAGCTAAAAATATTCTTCCGAGTGCTCAAGGAATAAAAGGCAAGTAAAAAATGATTTTACATAAATTCTTAAACTCCTATGTGGATTCTATATCTCCCTGCCTTCTAAATATATCACAAGTCCTGACAAAAATTTCTTAGCTTTTGGCAAAATAATTATTTTTTCAATTTCCTCTTTCCCTTTTCCGAAATATTTATTAGCTACATTTTTGGCATAATTCAAAGAATCAGTTGACACTAAAATCTCTTTAAACATTTTTATTTCAGCATTTTTCAAATTCTTTTTTCCTAAAATTTCATTCAGTTTTTTTCGCTGCTCAATAGTTGCAAATTTCCGTGACTGAACAACCATTAAAGAAAGTTTTCCCTCGGAAATATCTGAAGCGGCAGATTTTCCCATTTTCTTTTCATTGCCAAACACACCAAGAATATCATCCTGAATTTGAAAAGCAATTCCAAGCGGCACCGCAAGCAAGCTCAATGATTGCAGGGTTTTTTTATCCGAGCATCCTGCCAGCATTGCTCCCAAATGAAGCGGTCCTTCAAAGGTGTATTTTGCTGTCTTGTTTTCATACATAGCCAAAACTTCTTGCTCGCTAGCTTCTTTTCTATATTCGATTGCAATATCTTGTGATTGTCCAATAATAGTAGTCGCTACAATTTCTTGCAACCCAAGAAGCATTTGAGAAGTTTCTCGATAAGCAAAACCAGCTTCCAAAATTACCTTAACTGCAATTGCATACAGCATGTCACCCACAATAATTGCAATCGATTGGCCAAAATGATCAGCCTCTTCGATTGAAATATTTTTTTGTTTCTTACTGGCAAAAATTTTATGCAAAGTGGATTCCCCATGACGCAAATCTCCCCTATCAATAATATCATCATGGACAAGTAGAAACAAATGCACCAACTCGATCGCTGCAGCCACTTTTAAAATCTTTCGCTTCTCTTTTCCGCCCACGCCAAAATATGCCTGACAAAGCAGAGCTCCCCTAATCCTCTTACCGCCAGCAAGAGCAATTTTTTTTGTTTGTCCAAGAGCCTGGGCAATGAGAGCGTCTTTTTTGGCGGCATCTGCGATTGCGATATTGAAATAATGTTCAAGTTCCTTATCAATAGCGACCTTAAAGCTTCCCAGTGTTTGCTCAAAATTCATATTTTATCATTAATATCTCTTATGTATAGTTCTTTTTCAATTTTTCAATTGTATCATTAAGAGAGAAAAAGGCAAGGCAAAATGCTTGACAAAAACAATTAAATGTTTTATGATTGATTTTGGTTAAAAAACCATACTAGTAAACTTAAAAACATATCCACATGCCTAAAGGAGGGCAAAAATGACACGTCCAAGAATCTACAAGGATGCACAGCTAAAGATTGAGCATCTCCTCAATGAATTAAAGGTGGAGCATGGCTTTACCTTAGCAGAAGCATGTTACAGCGTAATTAAGGTGGTAGGAGAATCATTGGTTGTTTTTGAGATTAGTGATCGACTCAAAAAACTAGTCGAGGAAGAATATGCCCTTATCAGCACTGGTCGAAATGGCATGAAATTCATTTCGAAACCTGACAACAAGTGGCATGTTGTGGTTGAAGCAGATGGCGTGGAATCTCATTTTTTCGCTTATATTTTGGAAATTATACTAGCAAAAGCACATAAGCAGAAAAATGGCAGAATCTATGCTGGAAAAGAAATTATAAAAATCTCACTAGAGGGAGCCATCAAAAATGCTGGACAGAAAAATAAATGTCCAAATCGCATTTGGTATAAAAAGGGCATCTACTATGTTCTAATCAGGACAAACGGAACAAAGTTAATGTTCCAAAATCAATGCCCAAAAATCCTTGAAAAGGAGATAAGTGAAAAATTACCCGAGATTCTTCAGGTATTATCAAAAATGATAAAGAAATAGTCATATTTCTTTATCATTAAAAAGGAAATGTTTATCGAAACATTTCCTTTTTTCTTACCCAAGAAATATTTAGATTAAAAATGCTTGATAGATTTAAAAAAGCTTGCTACAATTTCCTTTGTACATGGCGCCATCGTCTAGTGGCTAGGACACCAGGTTCTCATCCTGGTAACAGGAGTCCGATTCTCCTTGGCGCTACAAATTTTTTTAAAGGTCCTCATTCGTGAGGGCTTTTAAATTTGTTTAGTGGCAAGAGAGAATCGGACGGGCACAAGTGAAAAGCGAGTGAGCGCAGCTTTTCTTGTGTGAAGTGCCCCAGCCCTGAAGTCGGAGCAAAGGGCGATTCTCCTTGGCGCTACAAATAAAGCAAGAGCACCCATTTTTATTGGGTGTTTTTGCTTTTTCAATAATGCGCCAAGGAGAATTGGACCGGCGCAAGTAGGATGCGAATGTGCGAGCATTCTGTGTGTAGCGCCGCAGCCTCGAAGTCGGAGCAAGAGGCGACTCTCCTTGGCGCTACCATATAAAATAAAACTGGCCACAAGGGTCAGTTTATTCTATATAATCTATTTAATAATATTTGTTAATTATTTTTGTAAAGTCACCTACTAATACTATTATGAGCTTTATCGCAAAGCAGGATATTATTGACCGGCATTTTGACTAAACTCAAGGTTTATATCTGTTGCAAAAAATTCATTATTTCCAGATATATCATAACTTGAAATCGCAGAAATATATTGACCCTCTTTGATGTCATCAATTTTTATTTCAACTTTTCCATCAGAAGGTTCTGGGTTTTCAATATTGACAACGTTTCCCACATGTTCATTATTTATCTGATTTAATGATGAGTCTTGGCCAATATTTACATCTTTCTGATCAGCCTTAATAGTATTTACTTGAATTAAATTATAGAATTTTGTTTGGGGGGTAATATGTGCAAGCACTAAGCCATTTGCACTAAAAATACCCTGCTGGATAGGATAGAGTCTTATGATAAATGTGCTATTAGAAATTTTTTCAATAAAGCCAATAACCTTCCTAATTTCAGCATTTGCCTTGATAGCATCAAGTTGCTCCTTTTTAAAATCGTCTGGGACATCAATTTTTTGATTAATTTGCACATTTTGAGGATTTTTAGATTTATTTTTAACAATAATAAAGGAACTCGCCAAAAAGACAAGGATAACAATGGCAGATATAATCAATATAATAAACATCTTTTTCCAATTCATGCTTTTTATTTTTAAGAAAAATACATACAAAATTATTCAAGCCCAGTAAATACTGCCGACACAGCCTTCTTGCAAATAACATGCTGCGATTGAACATTGCTAATAAGTTGTGTTCCATAGCTACCTAATGACATTGAATGTACAGTAGCATAGTAATCTATACAATCCTTATTAACATTAACTACACAAAAATATTTATTCGTACCATCACCACTACACGTATCGCTTGAATTATAAGCTGAACCTGAAACATTAGTATTATAATTACCAGCATAAAAACTTGTCGTAGTATAAGTATCTTCACCTAGGTTAGCATAGGCAGGTTTTAACGTAACAGGTATACCATTGAAAAAAAGTGTAATGTCAGATACATTATCAATAGCTTTTCCCCCCATATCTAAATCCTTCGTTGCAGTGTGATCTCCAAGATTATCCCCAGCCGTAGAAACTGAATTATTTGCTTGTGTGGCAGTTATTTGCTTCGTTCCATCAGCGAAAACAATCCCGTTACCAGCTCCTGAAATATTAGCATCTCCTGTAACCAACAATGTTGAAGCTACAATTCCTGTTGCACTAAAATTACCAGCCTTTCCCTGTCCAATAATTCCAGTATTGATTGGTGCTCCGATATTTTGAGTTGGTGGAGTTGCTGTTGGTTCAGTCCAAGCTTTGGCAAATTGAAGAAATGTTCCAAGTGCGATTGCACTAATTACTACTCCGAAAACATAGCCGATGGATTTTAGTTTTGTTTTCATTTTTGTTTTTTATTTTAAATTATTTATTTTGCAACTATTTTAAACTCTCGAGTTAATTTTTAAATTATGCTTCAGTTAATGAAGCTACTTCATTTTCAAGATTATTTTTCAATATTAAAAGTATAGCACAAATTCAAAGTAATAAAAAATTAGCATTTTAACATAAATTATGCATACCATACTTATTCGATCTTCAAAAAGAAAAACCCTTGGCTTACATTCATTGAATGTGCCAAGGGTTTATTTTTTCTCTGTCATACATATTTTCTCCTTTTAAAATGGCAGGAAAACTTTTGGTCTGAAATCAACATGCAACAATCTTGCCGCAAATCTTGTTTCCAGATCAACGAGATCGGATTCGCTCATATTATTGAGCAAACCATTGTTGCATTCAGCCACCATTCTTTTCACGAATCCTTTGATATCGTGAAGCTTGATCGGACGATTTCTTCTCATGGCTAGTCTCCTCTCTCGTGCAATGCACGTTTTTTGTGAAAATACATTTTTAACAAACAAAAGACAATGCCCCAACGGAAACTGTCTTTTGATTTCAAAGCAACTAAACGCACCTTGATAAAACTATTTTTTTTCTCACTACCCTATATTTCTATTATACTCCTTTTTTGACAAAAAGTCAAGTAAGTGGTCTACTCTGTGGATAACTCTATATTTATGGCTTAGCAAAAGGTTTATTTCGCCATTCAATCGACTGTCTACATAAAAGATTTTTTTGATCAGTCTGATTTTCCAAAATTTGCTCCACAATTTTTTCCATGCGCATTCCCTGTGAACCTTTCACTAAAATGAAATCTCCCACCCTTATTAATTGTAAAACTTTTTCTCCAGCAGTTATTGGGTTATCAAATTGGAAAATATTTTCCGATGGAAAACCGAGTGAAATAAGTTCGCCAACTGCATTCTTCATTCTTTTTCCAACTGCAATAAAAATATCAATTTTTGTATTGAAAACAGCTTGTCCGACTTCACGATGACCAGAGTCTGTCATATCACCTAGTTCCAACATGTCACCCAGCACTGCAATTTTTCGTGTAGCTTTGAGCTCTCCAAGCACATTCAATGCTGCCACCGTGGACATTGGAGAGGCATTATATGTGTCATCAATAATAAAACTTCCAGCCCTCCCATCCAAAAAATTCATCCTCCCAGCTGGCGCGCGAAAAGATTCAAGCGCATTGGCAATGTCAATCAAATTTATTTTAAAAACAATTCCTGCTGCAACTGCAGCCAATGCAGGATAGACATAGTGCAATGCTAAAATATGTTTCAATCTTACTGGAATATTAGTTCCCTCGTAATTAAGCTTGAAGCTTATTCCCGCAGGTTTATTATCCTGATAATTATAGACAACATTTGAGGCGTTCACGCTAGCATTTTCAGTTTGCCCAAAAGATAGAACTTGCGCCAAAGTATTTTTTCTCATTCCAATTACATTTTCATCATCAGCATTTAGGATTGCAAAGTTTCCCGATGCTATAGCTTCAATTAAAACTCTTTTTTCCTTGGCAGTATTCTCTAGGCTCTTAAAAAATTCTATATGACTAAGTGAAACATTAGTAACAATGCCAACCGTTGGTTTTATAAAAGACATAAAATATGCCATGTCACCTGGACGATCCACGCCAAGCTCTAAAATCAAAATTTCTGGATAACCAGGAAAGATAACGGTAAAAAACCATTTTAAAAAAACTCCAAGCCATTTGAAAATATTTCTCCCACCACTTTCTGCCCCAATAATAGTGAGTGGAATTCCGATTTCATTATTATAGTTTTTTTGATTTTCTCGAACTTCAAATTTTGAGCTAAGCACTTCAAAAACTGCCGCCTTGGTCGAGGTTTTTCCAACACTGCCAGTTATTGCTACAATTTTTGGCTTATGTCTTTTGAGAACAACAACTGCCATTAGTTGCAATATTTTTTCCAAATAAATTATTTTTTTTGCTTTCATATTATCTTCATTATATCACAATATTTCATATTAATTTTATTTCTTTTTCTTGGAGTCATCTTTAGTCTTAGTATCCAATTTAGCATTTTCAACAGCAGCAGGAGTTACTTCAGAAGCTACGGAAGTATTTTCAGCTTGATACATTTTATACGTTGGACTTATTTTCGGATCTTCAGTCGGCTCAACTTTATAATATTCCAATAAAAATTTCATTATTTTACCAAAAGAAGGCGCTGCTGATGTTTCTGCCCATTCGACTCCTTTTGGATTCACAATTTTAACAACAATCACAAATTTAGGGTCATTAGTTGGAGCATAGCCTGCGAATGAACCGATGTTCACACCTTCTTCATATCCCTTTGAACCAGTTTTTGCAACTTGCGCTGTTCCTGTCTTACCCCCAACCAAATATCCTGGCACATCAGCTTGTTTTCCGTGCCCATTAAGCACAACAGCCCTAAGCATTTCAGATACTTGTTTAGAGCTACTCTCGGTAATGACTTGTCGCACTTCTTCAGGTTGTATTTTTTCGCTATGGCCATCGGTATAATTAATTTCATCAACAATTTGTGGCTTCATCAAAACGCCCTTATTTGCCAATGCGCCATATGCCATTGCCAATTGAATTGGCGTCATTGAGATACCTTGCCCAAAAGAAGCTGTGAAAAAGTTTATTGTTCTATTTGTGTTTTCCAGATTTCTGATGTTACCAGGAACTTCACCAGGCAAATCAATTCCAGTTTTTTTGCCAAAACCAAATCTACTAATATAATCAGCGAAATTTTTATTACCAACAAGTTTTTCAATGTATATAACTCCAGTATTCAGAGATTTTTCCAAAACCTGCGTCATTGTTTGTGTGCCATTAGCCTTGAGATCGGAATTATGAATTGAATATCCAGCCTCAACAACTGTGCCTGTGTCAGAATAAGTTGTGTTAGGACTTATTTTTCCATCATCAAGACCAATAGCTTCAGTGAAGGCCTTGAAAACACTACCTGATTCATATGGCGAACTTACCGCTGGATTCATAAAAAGTGAAATGTCAGTTGAGGAAAAATCATTAGGATTAAAACTTGGTTGATTTGCCAAGGCTAAAATCTTACCAGTTTTTGGATCAACAACAATGGCTGTAGCGCTATCTGCACTAAATTTCTCCATTGTCTGTTTAAGTATTTTTTCGACTTCAAATTGAACAGTGTGATTTATTGTTAAAATCAAATTCTGTCCATCCTGTGCAGCCTCAACATTTCTATCTGAAACAGGTATCCACCTTCCGCGAGAATCACCTTCCTGAATTTGCATACCACTAATGCCTTTTAATTTATCCTGCCATGATGACTCGAGTCCATATCTACCGACTTGCTCTTTGCCGTCTGATCCAACAAAGCCAATTGTTTGCGCTGCAAGTTCAGCTGCCGGATAATAACGAAAATTTTCCCCCACCAAATATATTCCCGCTATTTTCGCTTCTCTTATTTTTTTAACCTCATCATCGGAAAGTTTATTTTTTAAAATTTCAAACATATCCGTAGGATCATCTAGTTTCTCTTGAAGAAATTTTTCATCCAGACCCAAGATAGATGCTAATGCCTTGATAGAACTATCCATGTCTTTCATTTCGCGCTGAACAGCATACACCATTTTCATTTCCTTATTCACTGCAACTGGATATGGTTGGTTTTCATCTTGCAAAAATATTTCTCCTCGCTTTGCTACAAGTTGAGTTGTATGTCCATGCTGTTGCTCCGCAAGTGCTGCATAAACGCCATGCCTAGCAACCTGAAGAATATAAAGTTTTGTCACAACAACTATTGCAATAAAGAAAATAAAAAAAACCAAAATATTAATTCTCCAGTTTTTTTCTGAAGTTTTTTGCTTTGGATCGTTGCGCCTTATAATTTTTGCCTTATTCATATCAGAATATTACAGAATTTATCTTTTCATTTTACATACTAGCGCGTTGCAGCATTATAAGCGACAGCTGGAATCTCTTCCACGTATTTAACATTAACAGCATTAATCATATTAAGTTGTTTTGATACATCTTCAATATGATACAAGGATTTTAATTCTGCCTCCTTTATTTTCAATGATTCATTATTTTTTTGTTCCAATAAAACTTCATTTTCAGCATTTCTAATTGCGATGCCTTTAACAGCGGTCTGGTTAACCGAATAGACATAAAACAATCCCGAGCAAGCTGCAGCTACAAGAACCACGAAAACAGGGTTAATAAAACCGGCAGTACTTGAATTCAGCGCTGTTATCGGCAAGATATTTCTTTTTTTATTTGTTTTTTGTAGCCAGGATTTCTTCCTGATAACAATAGTTCTTTTTGTCATTTCTTGTGGTTCCCCCCACAGAAATTACTGTTTAAATTTGTTTTTGTTTTTTACCCCGCTAAATTCGCATAGCGACTATTTAACTGGGTTTTTCTCTTTTACTAGTTTCGTTTTTTGAGCAATACGCAATTTTGCGCTTCGTGAGCGAGGGTTTTCAGCGACCTCTTGCTCACTAGGCACGATAGGCTTTCTTGTAATCAATTCGATGTGCGCAACTTTTTCGCAACGACACACTGGAAACTCCGGAGGGCAAATGCATCCCCTTGCATTTTCCCTCAATGCGTATTTCACTTTTGCATCTTCACCAGAATGAAAGGTGATGATTGCTAGTCTGCCACCAGGTTTCAATACTTCAATCGCTTGAGAAAGAAACGAATCTAGCATTTCGAGTTCTTGATTCACTTCTATCCTTAGCGCTTGGAATGTTTTTGTGGCTGGATGTATTTTCTTCCTTTTATACATTGATGGGACAGACCTTTCTATAACTTCGACCAATTCAATTGTTCTGGTGAAAGGTTTTTCTATGCGCTGGGCAATAATATTTCTTACAATAGAAGACGCATATTGCTCATCTCCAAATTCCCTCAAAACTCTAACCAGTTCTTGCTCGGAATATGTGTTAACAATTTCTGCTGCCGTGATTCCCCTCGTTAAATCCATGCGCATGTCCAAAGGAGAGTTTCCTTGAAAACTGATTCCTCTTTTTTCATCTGCAAGTTGATCTGACGAAATACCAAGATCTGCCAAAATAGCATCGACTGAAGAAATATTTATTGAAGTTAGTCTATCTTTTAGGGATGAATAATTGTCATGAAACAATTTAATGTTTTCGTCATGAACTTCATCACTCCCAACTTCAACTCTTTTTTCAAATCGCCTAATTGCATCCTCATCACGATCAAATGCGATAAGCTTACCACTTTTTCCAATTTTTTTAAGAACTTCGTAGCTGTGTCCTCCTCCGCCCAATGTTGCATCAACAACAATCATGCCTGGTTTTAAATTCAGCGCCTCAACTGTCTCTTTCAGCAATACTGTCTTATGAATAGTCATAGCGGTATAATCTCTAATTTGTATTTTTTGAAAATTGTTTTTTTGCGGCTTCCGTGTGAGCAAAGCGAACGAAAGGCAAGTAAAAAAATTATTTTCAAAAAATACAAATTCTCAATTTTAATATATTCCAAGTTTTCCAAGTTGTTCAGCAATTTCATCAGTATTCTCTTCAGCCTTTATTTTATATGTTTTCCATTTTTCTTCATCCCAGATTTCCAATCGATTAAAGAGTCCTGCCACTGTCACATTCTTATTAAGACCAGCATATTCCTTAAGATATTCAGGAACCAAAACCCTGCCCTGACTATCAACATCAACATCAACAGCGCCTGCCAGCATCAATCGAACAAAACTTCTTGTTGTCGACTCCCCCATCGGCAACGTTCCAAGTTTTTCCGCCAACTCTTTCCAAATTTTTTCCGGATATACAAATAAACATTTATCCAATCCACGAGTCACCACAACTTTTGCTCCAAGTTCTTTGCGAAACTTTGAAGGAAGCGCCAGTCGCTTTTTTGGATCTATGTTATGTTGATATTCTCCGATAAACATATTTAGATTTTTTAATCTTCAATGAATTTGTAAATAATATTACAAAGAATTCACCACTTTCTTCCACTTCACTACACTGCAATGTAATACTACCCCACAGTCATCCAGTAGTCAACACAATGAAATAAATAAAAAGAAGGCTGTTTAGAGCCTTCTTTTTGAGTTATGCACACCCATACACTTTAATGAAACGCTAATTTGAGCCAAAAAACAAAACTGTCACAAATCACATACCACCCAAACCATATGCACTTGTGAGTGAACTTAAAACAGATGGCAACACAAACATCATCGCAATAAGTGGAAGCACTACCATGGCAACAGTTATAATAAGTGTCCAAAGAAAATATTTTCGCAGTTTTTCAACTGAAACATAAATTGCATCTATTTTTATTTCTTGCTCTTGAATTTTTTTTAAAATTTCTTCCATTTTATTTTTTTAATTACAAATATTATTAATTTTATTTCAGCGAAACGTGCCTGAAAAAGAAATAGCAAGTACGAAAAATACAAAAAGAAATGCTAGCACACTTATTTTATCTTTTTATCTTTTTTATCAGGAACAATATTCATTGATTTTGCCAAGTCGCGCGCAAAAATACGAAATTCCTTATTCCCTTTTTTGATTGCTTCTTTCCTAGTCAGCTTACGTTTAGGTTTTTTGCTTTTTATTTTTTCAGTCATAACACTAATTTTAAAATTTAAACATTTATCTGTTTTTTTTCACGGCGCATTTTAATTATAACAAAACGAATTTGTTCATAACTTATACCATCATCAATAGCTTCCTTAATAGCCTTTAGTCCCTTGAACCCACCAGATTTCATTATGACGTCAAGTATTTCTTTTTCTTGCTTCAATGAAACAAAGTCTTGAATCATGAATTCGCCACCTGCTGCATACCATTCCATCAAGTGTCCTGAAACCGTACTAATCCCAAGACTTCTAATTTTTGCAATTTTTTCTATTGAATATTTTTGCTGATACAATCCCACACTTTCCAAAACCGACTCACCCAATTGACCACTGGCTTTTTTCTTTTTGATTTTATTCTCTTTTCTTTCACTTTCTGGTTCAGTTACTTTTGACCATTTGAAATTCAAACACACGTCGCAACCCTTGCAGTTGCCAGAATGATTTTCAACTGCTGGATCACCGAAATATTCCAAGAGCAGCAACCTGCGACAAGTCTTAATTCCGACATATTCTTTCATCTTGTCCAGTCGTGCATATTTAATATTAGTCACAACCTTAACATCATCCCAACTTTTACCTTGCGAAGCCATTTCACTTTTTCCAGCCATAATGAAAAAATGATGCAAACTTGCGTCAGCCTTAGAGTGAAGCAGAATGCAATATGCTTGCCCGCCATCCCTGCCAGCTCTGCCAGCCTCTTGATAATATCCCTCAGGACTCGAAGGCATTCCCACATGAATCACAAAGCGAATATCAGCCTTGTCCACGCCCATGCCAAAAGCAATGGTCGCCACGATAACTTTGAACTTATTCTCCATGAAATCATTTTGAATTTTGCTTCTTTTGTCTGCAGCCATTCCGGCGTGATATGCAGTGGCTTTTATGCCATTTTCTTTCAAAAATTTGGCAACTGCTTCAGTTTCTTTTCGTGTAATCGCATAAATGATACCACTGCCTTCAATTGATCTAACAATTCTGAGGGCTTCGTCTATTCTTTCATTTTTCTTTAAATTTTCGCGCACAAAAAATTTCAGATTTGGCCTGTCAAATCCGCGCACGAAAACAGCCGGGTCGCTGAGAGCCAGACGCTCAATAATATCATCCTTAACTTCAGGAGTCGCGGTAGCAGTGAACGCTGCCACAATAGGACGCTTTTTTAGCAGTGCAATATATTCCTTCACTGAAAGATAATCTGGACGAAAATCATGACCCCACTGCGAAACACAATGCGCCTCATCAACCGCCAACAAATATACATCTAAATCTGAAAAAAGTTTTTGAAATTCGCGATTACCAAATCTTTCAGGTGCTATATATACTATCTTGGTCTTACCATTTTTGATATCATTAAAACGCTCAGCAATTTCGTATTGATCAAGTGAGCTATTGATATATGTCGCGGCAATTCCACGTGCGTTGAGAGCATCAACTTGATCTTGCATCAAGGCAATCAAAGGAGAAATAACGATAGAAATATTTTTATTCAAAATTGCTGGAAGCTGAAAACATAGCGACTTTCCACCACCAGTTGGCATGAGCGCCACCACATCTTTTCCGTCCATAATGCTCTGGACAATTTCCTTTTGTCCAGGACGAAATTTTGAGAAGTTAAAATATTTTTCTAATTCTTTTTCAAGCATGCTTTTTTGAAAATAAAAACCAACTCAACCATTATATCACCTTCAAAGAAGCAATCCTAATCAAAACAAAAAACAGGGTCTCCCCTGTTTTTGAAATGTAATATTTTTTGTAATGCGCGCTATTTAATAGTTGGAGGAGCTAGTCGTTTTCTGATAGCAGACATTTGAACTTCTCCCTCTTCAGCAGAAAGATTTCCTGCCTTAACTTTTTCAACAATAGCGTTAAGTTGTTTGGCAGCTTCTTCCATTGGGATTAATTCATTAGGAAGAATTGGATCTTCTGAGGTTACTGTTTGTTTAGGAATTTCTTGTTCTTGAACTGTTTGGTCAGGTTCTGAAACAGTATTGGTTAATATTTTCTCATTTGAAGTTGGGATAATTGTATCACTTTTTTTAGTTAGAGCATAAATGCTAGTGCCTCCAATAATAATTACAGCCGTCGCAATTAAAGCAATAATTATCTTTGTTTTGTTTTCCATTTGTTTTGATTTTATTTATTAATTAATTGATTCCTATGGCGCTACTTCTCGCCAGCTGTTTGGAGCGTAGACTGCAGGTGGAGCACATTCATCAATTGTTTTTGTGCCTGCTACTGCAGGCTGACTGCAACCAGGATTGCAAGTACTTCCTGTGCAAGTATTTGAAGCACAATTGACTGGGGTACAAAAGATTGCAGTAACTGATTTATTTGAGTTCATATTAACATTACAAGAAGTTCCTGATGTGGTGTCACAACTTGACCAACTGTCAAAGAATGATCCTGTAAATGGCGTTGCTGTTAAAGTGACGGGTGTGTTTTGTGCGAAAGTTGCTGTGCAGCTTTCTCCACTACAGCTTGTTATACCAGCTGGATTTGAATTAACATTCCCATTTTGTCCAGCAGAGACAGAAAGATTATATGTGACAATGGGCGCAGAGCAACCACTCACATAAGTGTAAGTTCCGGTGCAGGAATTGTAGGTGTAGTTAATTGTACCAAGGGTGTAACTTGTTGGAAGTCCAGCAAAGATTCCTATTGGCGCATAGGTAGCGCAACTGTAACCTGAACCTGAAGTTGTTCCGCAAGCAGCAGTGCAAGAAATTCCTGATTGAGAGACTGATCCGTTAGTGCAAGTTAGAGTTACAGCTCCTGGGTTGCCATTAGTGCTTGTGACGGTGCTAGCATTTCCACTTGCAATTAAATTATATGGACCAGAACAAGAAGCTGATGCTGTCCAAGAGGCGGTGGAGGCTGGGCAGGAAGTGCAAACTGCTGGTATGCATGATTGATAAGCATACGAACCAGAAAGAACTCCATTGGTGCAAGTTCTCGTTTGAGGTGTAGAGCAAGTTGAGCCACAAGGAACTGAACTTGTCGCGCTTGCTTGTACGCTTGCTCCACTTGCAATGGTTCCACCCCAAGGAAGATTGCAAGACAGTGATGCACACGTTTTGGTTCCAGCCACTGTTTGATAACTATTCCAGCAAGTTAAACCGATGCAAGTGTTCGCAGCACAGCCATCATCACAAGTTTTAGTGCCATTTACATTTAAGAAACCATCTAAACAAGTCTGACCAACACATGTACTTGCAGCACAATTATTACTAACAAATGAACTATAGCTGTCTCCAAATCCGCAATTAATTGCAAACAATGAAACACTTGCAGCACAAGGTATTGGTTGAGACAAAAAGGAGACATATACAGGTTGCCACATAAATCCAGGTCCATAGCCAGCATTATAAAAACCCATAGCTGAAACATTTTTTGCGCTAATAAAAAATAAACCAAACAGGATCGTAACTATAATTACATTATTACCTCTTTTTTTTATTGCAAACGAAAATCCTATAATCATAAACAAGACAAGCAAAATAATAACTACTACGAGTATTTTATTGACAGACATCTTACTTTCTATGTTTTCACTACTTTCTGCAACCAGTGCGGGCAATGCTGAGTCTTGTTTTTTTTCAACACTATTTCCAGGATATATATCATAATAACTGTCAGCAAATAACATGCCGTTATCGTCTTTAATTTGTACATATATCTTCGAAATATCACACAATCTTACGATTGGAATAGTTATTTTTCCCACTCCTTGTTTCATATTATCGGGGATATTCTCTTGAAATGAATCAGTACATTGGTTATTGTCCTTATCAATTATATTCACGAGTACAAACTTTTTCTCAACAAAAAACTGATTTCTCCAGTCTTTATTGTTCAGAGTAACTTTTCCTGCATTATTCCAGATAAACATCAACTGAGCTCTATCTCCAGACTGATAACTATTTTTTTCGATTGCCAAATTCAAAATTTCTGACATATCACCGCTAAGAACGTAATGTATTTCAATTGGAGCAGAAATTTGCTTATTCTTATCATCTACAAAAGTTAATACACTATCATATAGCTGAGAATTAGTAACTTTTGGCAATTTAGCAGCAAATGCCATATCAGTATTGCCATTCAAAGAAATGGTGTCTTTTTTTTCTATTGATAAGATCTGTCCAGTTGTCGAGGAATAATGCGTAGTGAAAATAGGAGTTATCGATTGTAGGTTCTTAAATTTACTGCTAATAGGACAATGCACATTAAGTGATTCATTTTTTGAAATATCCACATTATCAGACAATGCATATTTTTTTTCATCTCCATCAATAGTCAGAAAGCAGTTAGCGGGATCAATAACGATATTTTCATTATTTCCATTAAGCTTAATTTCATCCTTAATAGTAAGTATTCCGAAACGAAATGAGCCTTGACTCCTCACTTCAACAACTATCTTAAAGTTACCATTTAAATAGTCTGGTGCTGTGTAGACAATATTCTTGTGAATAGTTTCTCCAGGATTAAGCACTAGTGCCTCATCATAAACTTTTTGATCAAGTGGTATCTGGAAATTTCCTCCTTCACTAACAAGATCAACTGCATATATTACGCCTGGCTGAACACCCTCTTTATTTGAAAGGTCAAAAGAAAGATTAATTTCATTTCCAAT
>JBBQCF010000001.1:0-53411 GCA_038318455.1 Candidatus Moraniibacteriota bacterium | reverse complement strand
ATGGTATCATGCATGGATGAATGGGCATATAACGGTATCACGCAGCACGTGTCTTGTCCTGGCCCAGCTGTTGACAATGGTTGCGCTGCTAGCATTTGCACAGATGAGACATGTGACAATGGAATAACAATCGTAAATGGAACTAACACTACTGGAGTATGTTGCATCGATTCCTCCTGGACTCCGTTACCTTCAACTAAATGCGCAGATTTAACTTTCACTCAAACAAGTGATTGTATGAGGACTCGTACTGAAACAGGGACTATACCAGTCACATATACCCCAGCAGGTTGTAGTTTTAGTAGCAGCACTCTTGATTGTTTAGAGGTGAGTAATTGTGGAAAATCAGAATCAATTATAGCTACCTGTACTGGACTAAAGGACTGCAATAATGAAAGCGTTGTATTGTCGCAAGCTGACTGTGGACCTTCATGCACGAATAGTACCAACACTTGCCCACCTTGTTCAGTATATGCTCCTGGTAGTTGGCGAGAAGTGGCACCATAGGAAGAAGTTAAAATTAACTTAAGTAACACTTATCAACTTAATTAATCAAAAAAAATGAGGGAGACCTCGTTTTTTTTGTGGAATGCATTTCGTAGTAATTATTTATCTAAGTGTGATATAATTAAAACATAGAAAAATAAAAAGATAATAGCTTGTCTTGGATAATGAAAAAAACATTAAAATACACCTACAATTTTTTCTTGCATTTGTTTGCTGTCATTGGCGTTGTTTTGGTTGGTGGATTTTTTGCGATAAGATTTCATATTACTGATGTGAAAGGCGCTATTGATTCGCGCAGTCAAGATTTTGGAAAAATGGTGCTGGGAGTTGAATCTCAAAAAAAAGTGGATTCTGACTCGGAAAGCAAAAATAATTCTACAGTTACTCTTGATGAGAAAATAACTGAATTGTCAAAACAAAAAGAAATGCGATTGAAAAATATTTGCGCTGTTGATGCTATTGGATATTACTCTCCTGTTAATGCGAAAAATATTCTTTCAGCTTTTGAAAAAACAAAATCGGAAATAGTTGTTTGGAAAATGGTTTTTGCTGCATCTGTTCGTCTTAGTGAGGCAGGGCGAGATGGTGAGTTGAAAAAATGCGATCAGAATTGGGGAAAGCAGCAATTTTCTGAATACGATCCTTTGATTGAGAAATATGCCGATGCTAGTGGAGATAATATTTTTCCTTGGATGAATGATGAGCAGTGGCAGACAATCAAAATAGCTATCGCTAAGGATAAGGACAAGATTAACAAAGCTGCTGAAATCGCAAAAGTAGAACCAAGATTGATTGTGGCTAGTGCAATTGTTGAGCAGCTTAGGCTTTTTCATTCACAACGAGAATTGTATAAAAAGTTTTTTGAACCACTTAAAATTCTTGGAAATTCAAATAAAATTTCATTGGGCGTGATGGGAATCAAGGAAGCAACAGCTATTGCCACTGAAAATAATCTCAAGGATCAAAATTCGGAATATTATTTGGGACCAGAATTTGAACATGCGCTCGACTTTACTTCGCAAGATGTTACAGCTGAAAGATATAGGCGCCTCACAACAGAAGGGGATTATTTTTATTCTTATTTATATGGCGGATTATATCTTAAACAGATGATGGAGCAATGGAGAAAAGCTGGATTTGACATTCAATATCGACCTGAAATTGTGGGAACACTTTTCAATGTCGGCTTTCCTCAATCAAAACCAAATGCTGATCCAAAAGTTGGCGGAAGTGAAATTGCTATTGGCGATGCGAAATATAGTTTTGGTTCTTTGGCATATGAATTTTATTATTCTGGAGAGCTTATGAATGAGTTTCCTTTTATAATAAATTAATAATTTAAAAATAAAAAAATGAACAATGTATTGAAAATTTTTATCGGAGTGGTTATTTTCTTGGGAATTGTAAGTGGGGGATATTTATTGTTTGTTAAAAATAAAAAAGTTGAACCTGTTGCTCCAAAAACAATTCAAGCAAGTGCACAAGTAAAACCCATGACACCACTTCCAGCTCAACAAAATAGTAGTGCTCTGCCCACCCTAAAAAAGAAACCATCAGTTTCAACTGGTGGCGCCAAGTCAAACATTGAAAATTCAAAACCGTCAGCTGGTTTGCAGTGGACTGAATGTAAGGCTAAAACTTTTTCCAAAACCACTCAATTGCTTTGGAAAGTTCAAATCACAGAGGGCATTCCGGTTGGCGGAACATATGCTAAGGGAAATTTGGAAGGCGATGTTGCATTTCCTGTGCAGGTAACCATAAAAACTGATAGTTTGATTGTTGATAAAATTAAAACCATGTTAGTGGTCGGAAAAACAGCTTTCTTGCGTGGAACGTGCATAGACGTTGCAACCGATGGATCGGTGGTGTTGCAAGCATTTTAATTTGGCAAAGGAAATTATGGTTATAATAACAGCACTGTGAGTTTCAATAATGAAAATAATCCCATTTCCAATGGGACATACGATCAAACTGAAGTAATCATGGAGGTTTCCATGAATTATAGTGTGAAATAGTCATTTCTCGAGTTTAGCAAAAAGTCCCTTCATGATGTTGGGACTTTTTGCTTTATATGAAGCATAAAAACAGTGTAGATATTTTCTCATTGACAAAATGCTGTTTTTATGCTAATATTGTAGGTCATTAGTTTTTTGACAATAAAACGATTCAAGAAAATATTCACACCCTGGCCGTATGGCCTCGGTTAATTTGGTAGAGTTTTTGGAGGTAGCAAATGAAAAAGATGATGATTGTATTGGCCATGATGTTGTTTGTTGGTTTGGTTGGTTGCGGAACGAATGGTTCCTCACCAAATCCAGGATTGGGCGCAAATGTCAGCACTGGCAAAGTTGTGTTTGCAATTCAATTTGCAAGCAAAGATGCAGCCAAGACGGTTCATGGCGGAACGCTAAATGCGACCATGGCCAATGTGGTGGCCAAACAGAAGACCAAGGTTAGGGCTGTGAGCATTGAGACCTATACTGAAGATGGAATCTCTTTGCCAAGGCAAGATTTTCCAGTTGTAGATGGTGCACTTAAGGCGGAATTAAATCTTCCAGCCGGCAGTGCCTATTGGTTTACGCTGTCCTGCATGGACAGTGATGGAATTGAACTTTTTTCTGGATACAGTGATACCAAAATGATCACTGCGGAAAAAGAGGCTGTCATGACAGTCAATCTGGACATGAATCCAGTTTTGGTAAATTTTGCCATCACTGGAATGGTTGGTTCTTTTGACAAATCATCCAACGGAGATGGCGCGAGCTATCAAGTGGATTATGTTGTTGGGGATCAGTGTCAAGATGCTGATTATTGGGCATTTGTTGACACAACAAGTGCGTTGCATTTCGTTGCCGGCATGCAAATCTACCCAGGAATGCCGCCAAAAGTTTTTGTCACTATTAAAGACAATTCTGGCGCGGCGATCACACAGTCTCTCGGCATCGATAGCACGCAATTGCTTAATGCTATAGTCAGCGAGAGTGAGATCACATTTGCATATCAGCCAGTTGGATTGGCAAGCGTGGTAGTTAAATTCCCTGGAGAATAGGGGAATATTGTAATAATCTAAACCCGACATCTAACGATGTCGGGTTTTTTAAATTTCTTCAAGATATGAAAAAAAGCGATTCAAATTGAATCGCTTTTTGTGTAGCTCGCTGGCTACTTTTTTTATTTCTCGTCACCTCCTGTTTTGTGATAGTGCACCACTAGCGTGACGGTGCATTTGTTGTAACTTTTTCCGTCGTACCTACTTATTTTTTCGATGGAAAAAGCTGGTGCCAGAAATTCCTTGCGGTCAATGATGACCGTAGGGTCTTTCATGAGCAACTCATCAACCTTGCGGTCGAGTTCCCAGTAAAGACAAGTGTCAGTCTGGGAGGTTTTGATGTATAGGACAGTTTTGTCGAGGTCGCGCTCTCGAGCCTCGGCTACTGCCTTTTGATAGGCAGCGACTGTTGCTGCTGTGTCGCCACCGTCTTTAATGACGGGCTGCTTGGCAGTTTGTGGAATTCTCATCTCATAGTTTTCACTACAAGCCATGCCAGGTGGGCAAGGTTCAGCGGCCAAGGCTAATCCTGCAGCCAAAACCGAAAACAACGCTGCCATCATAATTGCTACCATTAAATTTTTCATGAACTACTCCTTTTGGTGCCTCTTTGAGGCATGGGATATGTTACAGCACTAAAATACTGTAACTATCTATTATACTCCTTTTTTACCATTTTGTCAAGTATTTTATATGTGCAAATTTTCGCTTTACGTAGGGTTTTTTTTGATGTAGAATGATTGAAGAAATAAAGTGATGGTATTTTAATAACTTTCAGATACTTCCTTTTTTGGCACGCTTTTGAATAAATACATAATATTCAAAAGCTCAAGAGTTGCTGTCGCAACTAATTGGCCACAAAAGAAAATATCTGAAAGTTATTACGCGTATGAATTATTAGTGTTAGATATGCACGACTATTGCTTGATAAAATTTAAAACTTTAAAACTTATATTTATGACATTATTCAGTAAAATTTTCGGATCAAATGAAAAAGAGGTAAACAAGCTGAAGCCTATTGTAGAAAAAATAAATTCTTGGGAAGAAAAAATGATTGCGCTTGCCGATGAAGATTTGAAAAGTAAAGCCAAGGAATTTAAGGAAAGAGTTGGCAAAGGTGAAACATTAGATGAGATTTTGCCGGAAGCATTTGCTGTGGTAAGAGAAGTTGCCAAGCGCGTCAATGGCACACGTCATTTTGATGTGCAGATGTTGGGCGGAATCGCACTGCATCAAGGAAAGATTACAGAAATGAAAACTGGTGAAGGAAAAACTTTGACTTCAACTTTGCCAATTTATCTCAATGCTGTTTCTGGCAAAGGTGTGCATGTGGTGACAGTGAATGATTATTTGGCTAAGCGTGATTGTAATTGGATGGGTTCAATTTATCACGCACTTGGTCTTTCAACTGCTTGTATCATGCACGACGTTTCATATATCTATGAACCACAGGTTATGGATACTGATGAAGTTAGTGTTGAGATGGAAAATCTGTCACCAATTTCAAGAAAAGAAGCTTATAATGCCGACATTACTTATGGAACAAATAATGAATTCGGTTTTGATTATTTGCGTGACAACATGGTGCAAAGTTTTGAGCAGATGAGTCAGCGAGAATTGAATTATGCAATTGTGGATGAAGTTGATTCAATTTTGATTGATGAAGCTCGTACCCCTCTTATTATTTCTGCTCCCGACAGTGAATCAACAAAATTGTATCAACGTTTTGCTGGAATCGTGCCACGCCTTATTGAGAAGGAAGATTTTGAGGTTGATGAAAAAATGAAAGCTGTGACATTGACTGATAGTGGAATTGCTAAAGTTGAAAAAGATCTCGGAGTCGGAAATATTTATGAGCTTGGAAAAATAAATTATGTTCATCACTTGGAGCAATCACTGCGCGCCGAGGTTCTGTTTAAGCTTGATAAAGAATATGTGGTTAAGGACGGACAAGTTATCATTGTGGATGACTTTACTGGAAGGCTCATGGAGGGAAGACGCTATAGTGACGGTCTTCATCAAGCAATTGAAGCTAAAGAGAATGTGGAGGTGCAAAAAGAATCTCGCACGCTGGCCACTATTACATTTCAAAATTATTTTCGTATGTATGCTAAATTGGCTGGAATGACTGGAACAGCTTCGACCAGCGCGGAAGAATTTTCAAAAGTATATAAGATTGATGTGATGGAAATCCCAACGAATAAAATCTTGGTTCGCAAAGATTTGGCTGATGTTGTATATAAAACTGAAAAAGGAAAATTTGATGCTATTGTTGAGACGATCAAGGAAGCGCATTTGGCGGGACAACCTTTTTTGGTGGGAACAATCGCAATTGAAAAATCTGAATATTTGAGTGCGCTTTTAACCCGAGAAGGAATCAAACACGAAGTTCTTAATGCTAAACAGCATGAAAGAGAAGCTGCTATTATTGCTGGTGCTGGACAACTTGGTGCAGTGACGATTGCCACCAACATGGCAGGACGAGGAACTGACATCAAATTAGGAGAAGGTGTCAGGGAAGTTGGCGGTCTATATATCATTGGAACTGAACGCCATGAAGCTCGTCGCATCGACAATCAGTTGAGAGGTCGCGCTGGTCGTCAAGGTGATCCGGGAGCTTCACAGTTCTATGTTTCCTTGGAGGATGAGCTGATGCGCAGATTTGGTGGAGACAGACTTAAGAATATGATGGATACACTTGGACTACCTGAAGATCAGCCAATTCAAAATGCCATCATTTCACGCACCATTGAAAGTGCTCAATCAAAAATTGAGGGCTACAATTTTGATACTCGTAAGCACGTGCTTGATTATGATGATGTGATGAACAAACAGCGCGAGGTTGTGTACAAGAAGCGTAAAGAGATTTTGGCTGCTAGCGATGTTAGGGCTGAAATTATGCATTATGTGGAAGAAGAAATCGAGCGCAATATTTCAGTGCATTGTACTGGTGAGGAATATGAATGGGATATCGAGATAATTGTTACAGAACTGCAAAATATCTTTGCATTTTCCGAGCAAGACAAAAAGAAATTAGAGCAAATTAGGGATGATAAATCAAAAAATACAGCTGAAAAAATTTCACTTATGCTGGAATATGTCATGGGCAAAGCCAAGGAGGCATATATTCAAAAAGAAACAGAAATTGGTGTCGAGACAATGAGACAAATCGAAAAAGCAATCATTTTGCAAACAATCGACACTCTTTGGATGAATCATTTGGATGAAATTGATTATTTACGTCAGGGTATTGGCCTACGTGGTTATGGACAGCGCGATCCTCTTATTGAATATAAGCGAGAGGCTTTTCATATGTTTTCGCACTTAATGGAGAATATGCGCGCAACGACAGTTAGAACTATTTTCAAAATTTCAATGGTTTCAGCAGCACCTCAAGCGCAAGTTCAAGTAGCACCTAAGAATATCCAATTTCATGGGGCCGAGGATAATGCTGCTCAATTCTCTGGTGCTCAAGAGGAATCTGCCAGTGGAAACGCTCCTGCTGTGCAAAAAACCATTATAAATAAAGATAATATTGGTCGAAATGACCCTTGCCCTTGCAATTCTGGAAAAAAATACAAAAAATGTTGCGGGAAAGATATATAAAGGAAATAAACATTTGATTTTTTTGTATTATTCTTTGCGGCATAATAATGCGCAAAGAGTAAAATATTTTTGTGAAAAAAGCTAATAGCAATTTTTACAAAAAATGAAGAACTCCAAAGCTAAATGCTGTGGAGTTTTTCATTTTAAGTGGTATAATGACATTGTGAAAATAAAAAATGTTTGTAATCCTCAAAAATATTAAAAGATGAAATATTTATCATTTGAAAAATCAGTAGGTTGTGTTATATATCGAAAAACGAAAGACCAGACATTGTTTCTGTTGGTGCAATATCGCTCTTGGCAATGGGATTTCCCCAAGGGTCACATGGAAAAAGACGAAACTGAAGAGCAGACACTTAGGCGAGAAGTTCTGGAAGAGACTGGTATTAGTGAGCTTAAAATTCTGCCTGATTTTCGTGAGTCTGTGCACTATTTTTATACTGCCAAGGGCAATGAAAAAAAAGAGCGAATTTTGCAAAATAAAGGGATTTATATTTTCAAAAACGCAGTGTACTATGCAGCTCAAACGGAGAGTGGTGAAGTCAGGATTGATTTTGAAAACAAAGCTTATGAATGGCTTACATTTGAAGAAGTTTATGCGCGCCTAATAAATGATGGTTCAAAAGGTATCATTAAAGAAGTTGCCAAAAAACTCGGATTGAAAAATAATATTTAAAATTCTTAATATTATAATATTTGTCAAAACAGATATTCTGTTTTATGCTGTTTGTAAGAGTAGTTCTTAATGCAAATCAAAAATAAAGGGAGGTAGTATGTCAAAGTGTGATGACAAGAAAAAGAAAAAAGGCAAAGGCGTTATAAGTCTTTTTGTTTTTACGCCTTTTTGTGTTGAAGACTGTAATGACAAAATAAATCAATGTTTGGATGAAATTAGTCTTCCAAGAACTAAATTGATTGTTATTACAAGAAGAAGTAATAGTCTGCGCATAATTGGCAGTGAAAAAAAACCTTTTATTCTCGTTTTTGGCGGTCATGGAGGTTCGCAGGCTAGCGGAATGAATGATTTATGCGTTTGTCTTGAAAAAACTGGATTTGTTGTTCAAGCAGTGCCATCATGTCTCTCATTTTTCCCTGAAATAGTTGAGACATAGTATTGTTTTATAAATGGGTTCACATCGTGAACCCATTTCCCTTAATATTGCGTTTTTATTTTTTATACTATAAAATGGAGAACATGAATCCAGTAGTGAGAATTTGAAAGAATATCATAACTAATTGGAATATTGTAAATAATAAATAAAAACAAGATTAAATAATATAGCGAAATTTTTGCGGGCAAAGCCCATTCGAATTTCTACTACTGGATGAATATAAAGCAAAAATTACAATTAAAGTTCGCAGGCATTGTTTTATTAGCAGTGGTTTGCGGATTGTTTTCATATCCGCAGGTTGTAAGTAAAATTCCTGCTGCTTATAATTTTTTCAACAAAGCCAAGCTTAATCTTGGTCTTGATTTGCAAGGAGGATTTCACTTGGAATACAAGGCTGATGTTTCTAATATAGAGGTATCGAAAGTGGCAGAGGCTATGCAGGGAGCTCAAACAGTCATTGAGAGACGCGTAAATGCTTTTGGTGTTGGTGAGCCGTTGGTGCAAGTTTCAAAGAGTGGAAATGAGAATCGAATCGTGGTTGAACTTCCAGGAATTAAGGACATTGAAGAAGCTAAATCAAAAATAAAAGATGCTCCACTTTTGGAATTTAAGGAGGTAGGGCCAGTTTCTCAAGAAATTCAGCAGATGTTTGATCAACTGAACACTCAATCCAAAGAAAAGGCTCAAAAAATTCTAGACGAAGTTAAAAAAGGTGGAGATTTTGCACAATTAGCTAAGGATAATAGTGAGGACACAGCATCAAAAGATAATGGTGGTGATTTGAGTTTCATATCTAAACCGAGCGATTACGGCACTGCATTTGATGAAGTTGCTTTTGGCGGTAAGTTGAAATCGGGAGAGATTAATGCTGATCTGGTAGAAACTGATCGTGGTCTTTTTATAATAAAATTTGTTGAAAATGGCAGTGGTGATAATGAGGGAAAAGTTCATGTTGCAATGATTGCTTTTGCAATAAAAGATCCTTATCAATATGACCAATTCAAATATCAAGCTACGGGACTTACGGGAAAGAACTTGAAAAGTGCTGCTGCACAATATTCAAATGGACAAGGATTGGGCGAGCCAGAAGTTGCGCTTCAGTTTGATGATGAGGGAACTAAGCTTTTTGCTGATCTAACAAAGAAAAATCTTGGAAAACAAATTGCAATTTTCTTGGATGGGGAGCTCCAAATTGCACCAACTGTGCAAGTTGAAATAACAAACGGTCAAGCAGTCATTACTGGTGGTTATACTTTCAAAGAGGCTAAGGATATCGCTGACAGACTCAATCAGGGTGCGCTTCCAGTGCCACTGACGTTGGTTGGCCAACAAAGCGTGGAGGCAACGCTTGGTGCTGATTCATTAAAGAGTATTTTAATGGCTGGAGCAATCGGCCTTGCTGCCGTGGTTGTTTTCATGCTTATTTTTTATCGATTCTTAGGATTGGTGGCCTCGATTGCCTTACTTATCTATACTGTATTAATGGTAGCTATTTTTAAACTAACTGGAATAACGTTGACACTTTCTGGTATTGCTGGATTTGTGCTTTCAATCGGTATGGCTGTTGATGCTAATATTCTTATTTTTGAAAGGACTAAAGAGGAGATTAGAGGCGGAAGAACAATTGCCAATTCTCTTGAAGAGGGCTTCAAACGTGCTTGGACATCGATTAGAGATGGAAACATCTCCTCTTTGCTGACAGCTGGAATTCTATATTTAATGGGAACAGGCTTCGTGAAAGGTTTTGCAGCAGCTTTGTTTATCGGTGTGGTGGTTTCAATGTTTACAGCTGTTGTAATAACCAGAACAATGCTCAAGGTTATTATCAGTGATTGGATTCACGGAAGAACGTGGCTTGTTGGTGTAAATAAAAAATCTATCAAAGAATAAATATATGATAAATATCATTGGAAAAGCTAAATACGCCTACATTTTTTCCGGAATAATTACGATTCTTAGTATTTTAAGTCTGTTTGTCTGGGGGCTTAAATATGACATCGATTTCACGGGTGGAACTCGCATGGTGGTGAAATTTGCAGAGCAAGTTCCTGCTAAAGATGAAGTTAATGAAGTGCTTAAGGATTTGGAATTAAAAAGTTTAACACTGCAAGGATTGGAAAATAATTCAATGGTTGTTCGCTATGCTTCTGAAGATGATAAGACTAATATCGATGTTTGGCAAAAAATTAATGCAAAATATCAAGATGCAACTCAATCAAGTGTGGATTTTTTCAATTCTTCTGTTTCGGGAGAACTTAAATCAAAATCTGTAAATGCCTTATTGTTGGCAATTTTTGCAATCATGGCATATATCGCTTGGGCTTTTCGCAAGGTTTCTCGTCCAGTTGAATCTTGGAAATATGGAATTGGCGCTGTGGTTGCGCTTGCTCATGATATATTGATTACGACAGGTGTTTTTTCCTTGCTAGGACATTTTTATGGAATAGAAATTGGCATTCCTTTTATTGCTGCTTTACTGACAATTCTTGGATTCTCCGTGCATGATACCATTGTTGTTTATGACAGGACTCGCGAGAATTTACTTAGAAGTTCAAACAAGGTTCCATTTCCCGAAGTTGTTAATCAAAGTTTGAATGAAACATTGGTACGTTCAATTAATACATCGCTTACTGTGGTCATAACATTGCTGGCCATCTATCTTTTCGGAGGAACTGCTATTAAATATTTCGCATTGGCACTTTTGGTTGGAGTTGGTTTTGGAACTTATTCCTCAATTTTTATCGCGAGTGCACTTTTGGTGACTGGATATGAATTGACAATAAAATATAAAAAGTAATTTTAAATTATAAAATAAAAAAGATATGGGAATTTTAGATGCATTTAAGAAGAAAGATGATAAGAAGAAAAGCGCCAATCCTCTTGATCCTGAAAATATGGGATTCATGCAGAGAATGGCAATGAAAAAACTGGAAAAAATGAGTCCAGACGAAAGAGAGAAATTGATGAAAAAAGTTATGACTCCTGATAATATTCAAAAAAACAAAGCTGACATCTTGAAAACACTGGAACAAATGAAAAAAACTGGTCAGATGAATGATCATCAGATTTTTGAAGCCAAGAAAAGACTAGGACTTTTGTAGAAAATTTTAGAGAAATTTAAAAGCCGGATAGATGTTTTCATCTATCCGGCTTTATTTTATACTAACTTTTTCTTTGCATCCTTTACCGCATACATTTTCTTGTCTACAATCTTAATTTCTCTTGCAATTTCGTTTTCAGGATTGATGATATGAGCTCCGATAGAAATGGATAAATAAATTTTTTCTTGTCCATAATGAATCGGTTTAGAACTTACGGCGGTTATTATTCTGTTGCGTATCTTTTCTATTTCTTCTTCACAATCATGGGCACTTTTGATTGAGGTGATGATAAAGAATTCATCTCCACCGAATCTGAAAAAAACGTCGACCTCTCTAAGTACATCATGAATACGTTTTGCCGTAGAGACAATAGCGCTGTCACCGGCCAGATGTGAGTAGCTGTCATTGATTATTTTTAATCCATCTAAATCGGCGAACAAAATTACAGCATGCTCGTTGTATCTTTGACAGCGATCGATAGTAATTTCCAATTGCTCTTTCATGAAATCCCTGTTGTTGTATAAACCAGTTAGTGAATCGCGCAGTGAAATTTCTTTCAAATCAAGAGTTAGGGCTGCTAGCTGCATCCGGCTTTTCGCAATTACGGTTAAAAGTGCTGATGAAATGTACATTACAATTATTCCCAAGAGAAATTGTACTATCCAAATTATGTCATGTTGACATGTTTCTAATAATGCCATCATTGGTAATACGAAAATTGCCAAAGATAAAAGCATGCACAGTAAAAGTCTTGAACTACGTCTTTTCCATGCAGGCATAAGCACCCACCACATTTCAACTGCCTCTAGATACTTGGTGTTGATTAGGAATATTCTCATTGTCCACTCTCCTTATAATATTGTTAAATAACAAATTCTTCTCGGCAAGTCATCATTATGCTCTTTTTTATAAAAAAGTCAATAGTTGCATAAAGAGCCTTAAATTGGTATTATGGGATTATATTTAGCTATAAATTTATTCAAAACTTGGAATATGGAAAAAAACAAATTAGAGCAGCAAATTGACGAAATTCTTTCGCGAGGAGTGAGTGAGGTTATTGATGCAAAAAATCTCAAAAAAAGGCTTCTTGGCGGGGAAAAATTGCGGATTAAGCTTGGCACTGATCCCACTAGTCCTAATATCCATTTGGGTAGAGCCACAACACTGCTTAAGCTTAGGGACTTGCAACAACTTGGTCATCAAATCGTTTTTTTGGTGGGCGATTTTACGGGTGTGATTGGCGATACTTCAGATAAGGAAAGTGAGCGTCCAATGCTTGAACAAAAAGTTATTGATGAAAACATGAAAACATATCTCGAACAAGCTGGAAAACTTTTGGATTTGGATAAAGTTGAATTTGTGAAAAATTCTGATTGGCTTGGAAAACTTACTTATGGTGAGATTTCAGAGCAAGCTGATGCGTTTTCTCTTGCTGAATTTATTTCCCGAGAAAATATCAAAAAAAGATTGGACAAAGGAACCAGAGTTTCACTGCGCGAACTTTTGTATCCACTGATGCAAGGCTATGACAGTGTCGTGCTGAAAGCTGATGTTGAATTGGGAGGAACCGATCAACGTTTCAATCTTTTGGCAGGAAGGGAGCTTCAAAGAAAATATAAGCAAGCTCCACAAGACATCATTATGATGGATTTGATTGAGGGTACTGATGGGCGCAAGATGAGTTCAAGTTGGGGAAATACAATCAATCTTTTGGACGATGCTAATTTGATGTTTGGCAAAGTTATGAGTATGGGAGATGAACTTATTGTGAAATATTTCATTTCTTGTACGCGCGTGCCAATGGAAGAAATTTCTCAATTGGAAAAGGAGATGCAAGACGAAACTTTGAATCCACGCGATGCAAAACTGCGCTTGGCTGGAGAAATTGTGAAAATTTATCACTCTGAAGATGACGCTCGCAGTGCGCGCGAATTTTTCATTAATACTTTTTCCAAAAAAGAAATTCCAACCGACGTGGCTGAATTTTTGGTTGAAGGCGAATTGAAATTGGCGGAGCTTCTTGTGAAATCAGATAATGCCACGAGCATGGGGGATGCCAAACGAAAAATCGAACAAGGAGGAGTTTCTATTGATGAGGAAAAATTTCTTGATCCGCAAGCAATGATCACAAAAGAATTTGATGGTAAGGTTTTGAAAATTGGCAAAATGGGATTTGTGAAAATTGTTTTTAAGAAATAAATATTTTATGTTGAATTAAAAGTGCTTACATGTTTTGACTTCCGAGCTTTTTGACGTTAAAATAATCTAGACCATTGATTAAGAAAAAAATATCTATGCTAAAGCAAAAAATCGCAGAAATTAAAAATGAAGCGCTAGTGGAAATTGAAAAATCCACTTCAATGGAAATTGTTAATGATCTACGAATCAAATATTTGGGTCGCAAGAGTGAATTTACAAATATTCTGAAAGGTCTCAAGGATCTTGATGGTGAAGAAAGAAAAGAAGTTGGTCAATTGGCCAACACTGTTAAAGTTGAACTTGAAAATGTTTTTACTGAAAAAGAAAATGAATTAAAGAAAAAGAGCTTTGATTTTGTGGCGGAGAAAATCGATGTGACAATGCCAGCCAAAAAAATAGTTCGTGGACATCTTCATCCGCTTAGCAAAATTCAATATGAAATTGAAGATATTTTTGTTTCCATGGGATTTGAAATTGCAGATGGCAGGGAAGTGGAAACGGAGTTCTATAATTTTGATGCTTTAAATGTTCCCAAGGATCATCCAGCTCGTGATATGCAAGATACTTTTTGGCTAAAAAATGAAGGGAAAAAGGAAAAACTTGTAATGCGCACGCAAACTTCAGATACTCAAATTCGCTTCATGGAAAAACACCAGCCACCATTTCGCATCATCGCACCAGGAAGGGTTTTTCGCAATGAATCAACAGACACAACACATGAGCACACTTTTCATCAGTTTGAAGCTTTGATGGTTGGCGATGATATCACAGTTGGAAATCTAAAATTTGTGGCGGAGCAATTTTTCTCAAAGTTTTTCAAGGCAGATGTCAAAGTAAGACTTCGTCCAAGTTATTTTCCATTTACTGAACCAAGTTTCGAATTTGATATTAGTTGCACAGTTTGTGGTGGCGCTGGTTGCGGTGCTTGCAAAGGTGCTGGATGGCTCGAGATTGGTGGAGCTGGAATTGTGAATCAAAATGTTTTTGAAGCCGTGGGATATGAGCGCAATAAATATCAAGGTTTTGCCTGGGGATTTGGACTTGAAAGATTGGCAATGATGAAATATAAGATCGATGACATCAGACTGTTTCACTCTGGCGACCTTCGATTTATTAAACAATTCTAATAAGATTTTTTTATGAAATATTCTTACAACTGGCTCAAAGAGCTGACTGAAACAAAAAAAACAGCCAATGAAATTGCGGAACTTATCACCATGCATTCTTTTGAAGTTGAATCAGTTGAAAAAGTTGGCAGTTCTTTTGCTGGTGTGGTTGTTGGAAAAATTTTGGAAATTGAAAAACATCCCAATGCTGATAAATTGCAACTGACAAAAGTTGAAATTGCAAAAGATGAAATATTAAACATCGTTTGTGGTGCTCATAATATTTCCGTGGGTGACATTGTGCCAGTGGCAACTGTCGGTGCTATGCTTCCAAATGGAATTGAAATAAAAGAAGCTGAAATCCGAGGGCACAAGTCCTTTGGCATGCTTTGCGCTGAAGATGAACTTGGATTAGGCGCAAGTCACGAAGGCATTTTGCTTTTAGATAAGGAAATAAAAATTGGAACTGCTTTTGGCGAAGTCATGAATAATGAAGATGAAATTTTGGATATCAAAGTTTTACCAGATAGGGCGCATGATGCAGTGAGTCATGTGGCGATGGCCAGAGAAATTATAGCGCTTGAAGGAGGGGAGATGGATTATGATTATGATGGTCTTATTTTGGAAAACAAAAAAGCCAAGAATTTGAATGTTTCAATTGAAAATGATGAACTTTGCCCACGTTATATCGGCGCCGTTCTTAGTGGCGTTGAAGTTAAAAATTCTCCAGATTGGATGAGCGCGCGCTTGGAAGCTTGTGGCATCAAAGCAATCAATAATATTGTTGATGCGACAAATTATGTCATGTTGGAGCTTGGTCAACCACTGCATGCCTTCGACTTTGAAAAAGTCTCAGACATGCAATTTCCAATCTCCAATCTCCAAACTCCAAGCAAATCTCAAGATTCAAATTTCAAAAATCAAACAGCGACCATAACAGTAAGAAGTGCAAAAGATGGAGAAGATCTTGAATTATTAGACGGCAGCATTAAGAAACTTATTAATGGCGATATTGTTATTGCCAATGAAAAAGAGATTTTGGCATTGGCTGGAATCATGGGAGGAAAGGAATCAGGAATTTCAAGTGAAACTAAGACAATTATTGTGGAAGCTGCAACTTTCAAACCACTTTCAATCCGCAGGACTCGTTCAAGATTAGCCTTATTTACAGATGCATCAAGCAGGTTTGAAAAAGATCTTGATCCAAATTTGGCTGAAAAAGCCATGGTGCGAGTAATGGAAATTTTGGAGCATATTGCTGGGGCAAAATTTGAAGGAGTGGTGGATATTTATCCTAAAAAAATAAAATCTTGGACACTTAAATTGGAACTTGCTTATATTGATAAATTATTGGGTGTGAAAGTTCCGCCAAAAACAAGTCAAAACATTTTAAAATCTCTCGGACTCAAGGTTACTCTTAAAAATGATTATATCGTGACAGAAATTCCAACTTTTAGAATTGATCTTAAAAGTCAGGAAGATTTGATTGAAGAAATTGGTCGAATTTATGGCTATGAAAAAATTGAAAACGTTGCTCCAAAAGTTTCAATAACTGGTGCAAAACAAAATGAAGCAAGAGTTTTCGAACGAGCATTAAAAAGAATATTAACAGGACAAGGTTTTTCAGAGGTTTATAATTATTCTTTTTATTCTGCTGCTGATGCAAATTTGACAGAGCTTGGGCATATTAAACATTTGGAATTGGAAATGCCTCTAAGCCCTGAATATTCTCAACTAAGAATCAGCCTTATTCCAAACTTATTGAAAAATATTAGAGAAAATCTTAAAAATTACAATGAATTTAATATTTTCGAAATAGGTAGAGTTTATTGGCCAGCCTGCATCGCTATGCAAAGCATTGCGGACAGGCCAAGTGAAGATGGCTTGCCATTAGAAAAGAATATGATCGTGGGAGCAATGGTTCTTGGGAAAAAAAGTGCAAAACTTGAGAAAATGGATAAGAGGCACGAATCGGGATTTTTTGAAGCTAAAGCTGCAGTTGATCATGTTTTGGCTCAACTCGGAATTTTGGATCATTACTATGATAATTTTAATGGCGTGCCAATAGAAACGCCAAGTTCACTTTGGCATCAAAGTCGTAGTGCGGAAATTAAAATTGAAGGGTCTGAAAAATCAATCGGTTTTGTGGGAGAAATAAACCCATTTGTTTTGGAAGGTTTTGACATTCATACTCGCGTGGTCATGTTTGAATTTGACAGTGAAAAACTTTTGGAAATTTCCAACGAGGAAAGAGAATATGCTCCGATTAGAAAACATCCAGTTGTAACGAGGGATATTTCCATGATTGCTGAAGGTGGTGTGTTGGTGGATGAAATTTTGCAAGTGATTCAAAGAGCTGGAGGAGAGCTGATTTTAGATGTGGATCTTTTTGATGCCATTGATTTTGCTGATGACACAACTAGCTTTGCTTTTCATATAATTTTAGGTGCAAATGAGAGAACACTCATGGGAAAAGAGATTGATGATACTATGAACAATGTGATGAATAAAATTGAGGAAGAATTAAAAGTTAAATTGAGAAAATAAGCATTTTTTGTTTATAAATCGGGAAGCACCTTGTGGCTTCCCGATTTTTTTATTGCTTAATATTAAAATCCGATCGTTTATATGAGGATAAGCGAAAAATTGATTATTTTTGGATATCCAGCTCAAAAGGTTGACAAAATTTTAATATGTGTTAATATAATTTGAAACCTAATATATTCAATTTATCTATAAAAAACCATGGAAACAGTAAATGCGAATAAACAGCAAGCAGTTGCTGAAAAATTGATATTTTCGGAGGTACTTAAGCAAATTGTGGCTTATTTTCCTTTGCGTTCACAGGAGATAATCTTCAATCGTTGGGGTGTTTTTAACTCACATTCTTTGACTTTGGAGGAAATTGGAAAAAAATATAGCATCACGCGTGAACGTGTCAGACAGGTTATTCGTGAAGTCCTGAAAAAGGTAAAAGAAAAGAAAGACAATCCTCTTTTTCTTCAAATACAAGAAAAAGTAACTTTGGCTCTTGAACTTAATGGTGGCATAATGAGCGAAAAGGCGCTTTTGTTTGCGCTTGGAAATGGAGTGCAAAGTGAACAAGCTTCAGCAGCTTTTTTCCTTGAGTGTTTTGATGGAATTATTAGCAATGAAATTAAAGGAGAATTGAAAACATCTTTTTCTTTGCCAGATTTTGATCTTGAAAATTGGAGAAAAACTAAGAACGCCACAATTACAGTTTTGAAATCCCAGAAAAAACCTCTTTCAGTTGAAGAACTATACAAGCTGGTGAAAACTCAATTGCCAGCATTTGATTTGTCAAAAGAAGCGTTCGCACATTATTTGGAAGTTTCAGAGGAGATAAAGCAAAATACTTTTTCTAAATGGGGAATCGCTAAATGGAAAGAAATTTCTCCAAAAGGAACAAGAGAAAAAGCTTATTTGGTACTGAAAGAAGCGAAGAAGCCTTTGCATTTTAGAGACATTGCAAAGAAGATTGATCAATATCATTTAAATAAAAAGAAGACTCATGCTCAAACAGTGCATAATGAATTGATTAAGGACGAAAATTTTGTCTTGGTTGGACGTGGAATTTACGCTTTGGTTGAATGGGGATATAAAAGCGGAACAGTTAAAGACGTTATTGAAGAAATTTTGAAAAAAAATGACGGCTCATTTAATAGGGACGAAGTTATTTCCAAAGTTCTTGAAATCAGGCATGTGAAAAAATCAACTATTGTGATAAACTTAAATAACTACTTTGTTAAATCAAAAAGTGGGATATATTCAATCAAAAAATAGTTTCACCAAAACGCTGGAAGTGTTATAATTCACTTGTTAGTTATAAAAGAAAAAGAAAAACATCCTAGTTGAATTAATGTCTGTAAACATTTTCAGCAGGACAAGAAAAACATGGATATTATTTTCGCTTCGATAGCATCAATAGCCACGGATTTAAAATCGGTAGGGCAGGTGATGAGCTACACATGGTTCATTGTTTTGCCACCGATTTTATTTTTTATGTTTGAACTTTATTGGCTTCGCTATGTGCAGGATGCTTTCTGGGGTTCAGCTTCTTGGGTTCTTTTGGAACTTATTCCACCAAAAAATATTGAAAAAAGTCCCAAACCAATGGAGGCACTTTTTGTGGCCTTTGCTGGAGTAGAGAAAGGTTTTGATGTGGCTGAAACATATATCAGCGGAATGTTTCCTGATTATATGAGTCTTGAAATGGTTAGTGATCAAGGCACGGTGCATTTTTATGTGCGTTCCATGAAAAAATATCGCCATTTGGTTGAAGCTGCTATTTATTCTCAATATCCTGACACTGAAATTATTGAAGTTCCAGATTATGTTGATGATGTGCCAAAAATTATTCCTAATGGTAAATGGGATTTGTGGGGCGCTGATATTGCTTTTCAGAATCACCCAGCTTATCCAATCAGAACATACAAGGCTTTTGAGGAAGACATTACTGGAACTATGATTGACCCATTGTCAGGCTTATTGGAGGTGATGGGAAAGCTTGGACCAGGTCAACAAATGTGGCTTCAGTGGGTGATTGCACCAGAATCTCCATCTTGGGCTGGAAAAAAAGGAAAAGAGCTTACTGAAAAATTGAAAGGCAGGGAAAAGAAAGAAGTACATTTTTTTGATAGGATAATAAATGACATGAAAGATGTTTTCACTGCGCTGTTTTCAGCTTGGCATACGCCAGTGGAATTTGCAGCTGAAAAGAAAAAAGACGAACAACCGCTCGACACTCGTCTTTCTCCAGGGGAGCGCGATGTGCTGAAAGCGGTGGAGGATAATCTTGGAAAATTGCAATTTTCTGCCAAGGGTCGTTTTATTTATCTTGGACGCAGAGAAAATTATGACAAAGCACTGGGCGTGTCTGCTTTTTGGGGAGCGCTCAAGCAGTTCAATGATGACAACTTGAACAGCATGAAGCCTGACAATAAATCAAAAACATTTGCAAATTACATCAACCAAAAAAATCGCTTGCGTTATCGCCAACGAAAATTGCTTCGTCGTTATCGGACCAGAAATAGGGATGGTGAAATGTTGGTTTTCAGTGCGGAAGAATTAGCTTCCATATATCATTTCCCAGATATGAATGTGATGGCACCTGCCTTTTCTCGAGTTGAGGCTAAACGTGGTGGTGCGCCATCAAATTTGCCAATAGAATAATTTCAATAAACAATATACAAAATTAAATATTCAGTAAGCAATAAATAAAATAAGAATTAACTACAACGCTAGTTATTTTCAAGCGAAGCGAGCGCAGAAAATACGGTCATTAAAAATATGGCACAAAATAATGAAATTGCATTTTTTGCAAAAACAACTTTCAGAAATCAAGAACGAGTTTTCGGAATAAAAACTGATGACAGAACTCGGCATATGTATATTATCGGAAAGACTGGTATGGGAAAGACAAACCTGCTGGAAAATCTGGTGGTGCAGGATATTAGAAATGGTCACGGCGTTTGTTATATTGATCCGCATGGTGACACGGCAGAAAAATTGCTAAAAGCTATTCCGGCAAGTCGCATTAATGATGTTATCTATCTAAACCCAGCTGATCAAAATTTTCCTTTGGCTTTTAATGTTATGGAATCTGTTGATCCTGATTATCGTCATTTGGTGGCCTCTGGCCTCATTGGAGTTTTTAAAAAGATTTGGGCTGATTCTTGGGGACCACGACTTGAATATATTTTGCGTAATGCTATTTTGGCCTTGCTTGAATACCCTGGCAGTACTTTGCTTGGCGTGACTAGGATCTTGGTTGATAAGAAATATCGCGAAAGAGTGGTGGAAAAGATAACTGATCCTGTGATTAGGCAGTTTTGGGTGGATGAATTTCCGAAATGGAGTGACAAAGTCCTCCAAGAAGTGGTGTCTCCGATTCAAAACAAGGTCGGGCAATTTCTTTCCAGTTCACTTATTCGAAATATTGTTGGTCAAACAACATCGTCTTTTGACATCAGAAATGCGATGGACACAAATAAGATTTTGATCATTAATCTTTCTAAGGGACGAATTGGCGAGGACAATGGTGCGCTGCTTGGAGCGATGATGATCACCAAAATTCAGCTCGCTGCTATGGGTCGCGTGGATATCCCAGAAGAAGATCGTAAGGATTTTTATTTATACGTTGATGAATTTCAAAACTTTGCCACAGAATCTTTTGCTAACATTTTGTCGGAAGCTCGAAAATATCGTTTGAATTTGATTTTGGCAAATCAATATATCACCCAAATTGATGAAAAAGTTCGCGATGCTATTTTTGGTAACGCTGGAACTATCATCTCTTTTCGCGTGGGTGCGATGGATGCTGAATTTTTGGAAAAAGAATTCATGCCAGTATTTGTGCAAAATGATATTGTCAATTTGCCAAAATATAATATTTATTTGAAATTGATGATTGATGGAATTGCGGGGGACGCTTTTTCTGCTAAAGTTTTGCCACCAGTTTACATTGGAGACACTGAAAGTAATGAAGAAAAAATTATCGCATCTTCTCGCGAGCGCTATGCTTCAAGCAAAGAGGAAGTTGAGGATAAAATTTCTCGCTGGGCAGGGGTGATGCCAGCTGCTGGTTTTACTACCGTCAACAAGGCTCCAGAGCATCAAACAATTCCAAATCCTGCTAGTCGCAACTTTGCTCCAACACGACCAAATATTCAGCAATCTACTCCAGCAGGACAATATTCACCGTCAAATGCTCCTACAAGCGCTCCAAGGCCATCTGTTGCCCCTGATACTCGAAATGTGACCAAACAGCCAGTCCAAGACAAAGCACTCCAGGCTTCTCACGATGAGCAAGGAGTGCATGGGAAAACTGCTGAAATTCAACCTCAAATTGTTCCAAGCCAAGTGCCACAAAGACGCGAGACTGATCTTGCTCCAGCTCTAGAGGTTACTGAAAAATTTGTAGTAGAAATAATAGAGCCCCAAGTTCAAGCAGAGCCAATGCCAGAAGAAAATCCAGATTATTATGTAAAACCTGCCGATGAAAGGCCAAAATTTGATGCAATCTGCGACATGTGCGCTGAAGAAATTCAAATTCCATTTGCACCAGACGGAAAAAGGCCAACATTTTGCAAGGATTGTCTCAAGGAATATCAACGCATGAATGCTAAGGAAAAACTTAATCAAGAAAAGAAAATTCAAAGACAACAAGAAGAAACTAGAGAGCAATCAGCTCCAGCTCAATCTGCACCAATAAAAATGATGCAAGAAATTCCAAAATATAAAACCAAGACAACTCAAGCAGTGCAACCGATAGAAAGAAAAATTGAGCACAAAGCATATATTTCCAAAGATCGTCCAATGTCACTTTCGCAAATGCAATATATTGCACCAAAGCAATTTAAACCACAAAGAACAAGGCCACAAGTGAATTTGGATGAAGTCAGAAAGATGATTGACGAGAGCAAGCAGTAAAATCAAGGGAAAAAAAGCAAGACTCTCAAAGCCTTGCTTTTTTTGCGATGTTGGTGTATAATAATATTTAATTGTTTTTTCAAAAGTTAATATTTATTTAATATCACACCAAAAAAAGGGGGACTGAAAAATGAAAAAAATTGCGTTTGTCTTTGCTAGGGCGGGTCTTTTTTTTGCAATTGATAATTTAACCTTTATAAATCTGAACAGAGCAATAAGAAGCATGGAAAATGGAGATTATTGTAAGGTTTATATCGCGCTTAATCATCTTGATAATAAGGAAAGGATGCGAGCTGAAAACTATATCCAAAAAAATTTCATTAACAATATGACTAAGGCCATGAGTTGCAATATATTCGTCTCTGAATCGGCAGGTGAATACGAAGTAAAATTTCTTGAATATTTAAAACTTTTCCCCAACAAGGAAATTTATGTAAATGTTTTTGCAAACATTTATTACAAAGATGCAATCAGGGTAGAGCTTGAAAACGCTCGTGAATTGATGACGGAAAAGGATTATTGCCATTCGCGAAGCGCAGATTTTGTTTCAGATGTACCACTATTGTTCATGTGACAAAAAAAATCGTGAAAAAGGAGTAGGACTCATGGCTATTGATTTGGATGATATTTTGGAAATGAGTGAAAGCGAGCTTTTCGAATACATTGTTCGCAAGTGTATCACTAGGGGCATTGATTTTGATCCCGACATGATGGATGGGTCTGGAAAAATTGCGATGTATGATTTTATCGCTGAAAACATCAACCCCGAGTTTCAGGCAGAGCTTCATAGTGAATGCCAGATGACGCCGGGTTGCAGCATGTTTCCCAATACGGAAACGGAAGATGATTTGACAGACGAAATGGACCATGAATTTTGCAGATATGACGATGAATAACGCTAGAGTCAAAAAGCCTTTGGGAAGAATTTCCCAAAGGCTTTTATTAATGTATTATAGATATTGGAATTATAATAAAAAATAGCTTCATTTTGGCGATGTAAGATATAAAAATAATGAAACAGAAAACTGCACTCGATATTCTGAAACTTGGACACAATGTTTTTCTCACTGGCGCTGCTGGCTCTGGTAAGACATATCTGCTCAAGCAATATATTGATTATCTTAAAAAGAATAGTATAGGAGTTGCTATAACTGCCTCTACTGGAATCGCTGCCACTCATATGAATGGTCAGACTATTCATTCTTGGTCAGGCATGGGAATTGGAGACACTTTTACTGAAGATGATTATACCAAGCTTAAAAAAAGACATTATCATAAAAACAGATTTGATAGTGTGAAAGTTTTAATTATTGATGAAGTTTCAATGCTGCATGCTCATCAATTGGATATCGTGAACACCATTTGCAAAAAATTCAAAGAGCCATTTTCTCCGTTTGGTGGGCTTCAGGTTATCTTGTGTGGAGATTTTTTTCAACTTCCACCAGTGACGAAATATGGTCAAGAAGCACATTTTGTTGTTGAATCAGCAGCTTGGGAGGAGATGAATCCTACGGTTTGTTATTTGGAAGAACAGCATAGACAAGAAGACAAGCAAATGCTCAAAATTCTTAATGATATCCGCGCGCGTTCTTGCAGTGAAGAAACCGTTGACCTCATTTGTTCTCGACAAAATAAATCTATCAAGAAAGATATAACACCGACAAAACTTTACACGCATAATGTTAATGTCGATGTGATCAACAATTTGGAATTGGCAAAAATAAAAGAAGAAAGTAAAACATTCCTCATGAAAACTGCTGGCAATGAATTTGTGGCGGCTTCGATCATGAAAGGATGTCTGGCGCCTGAAAAATTAATTCTCAAAGAAGGTGCAGTGGTGATGTTTGTGAAAAATAATTTTGAAAGAGGATATGTTAATGGAACACTAGGGAAAGTGACAGGTTTTGATTTGGGTGGAATGCCTATTGTGAAAACATTGGCTGGGCGAACAATTGTGGCGACGCCAGAAAAATGGTCAATCGAAGAAGATGAAAAATCACTTGCTTCAATTTCGCAAGTTCCGCTCCGTTTGGCTTGGGCAATCACGATTCACAAAAGCCAAGGGATGACTTTGGATATGGTCGAAATGGATCTTTCCAAATCTTTTGAATATGGCATGGGCTATGTGGCTCTTTCGCGAGTTAGAACTCTTGATGGCATTAAACTTTTAGGAATTAATGACATCGCGCTGGAAGTGAATCCTCGTGTGTATGAATTTGATAAAGTATTGAAAGATTTGTCAGTTGACAGCGTTGGCAAGGTTGCAAAATTGGGAGTGATTAAAAAGAAAAGAATGCAAAGAGAGTTTTTGGAAAGATGCGAAAATTAGCTTGTTAGAGATTAGTTTTTTAGCTTGCTAGGTAGATGCGGAAATTTGTCATTCCCGTGAAAACGGGAATCCAGGAGTTTGCCACTAGTGGGACTAAAGACTGGATTCCCAATTCCTCCCAAGGTGGGCGCGGCAAGTTGGGAATGACACAGAGATAAATTTATGAGAGTTATAAAATAAAATTATGTGGCAGGTATACATTTTAAAATGCGTCGACGAAACTTTTTATACTGGCATCACAACTGATTTGGAAAGGCGAGTCGATGAGCACAATAATTCAGTTTTGGGAGCAAAATATACTGCTGGTCGTCGGCCAGTTGTTTTGGTATATTCTGAAAAATTCAAAAACCGCTCTTTGGCTTCGAAAGAGGAAAATAGGATTAAAAAATTAACAAAAAAAGAAAAACAAGCTTTAATTTTAAATGCTCTAATTTGCTGATTTTTTGTTTACAAAATGAGAAAATAGCCATATAATGGAGTGTATATGAAAGAAAAAAAGGCTAAAAAACGTGTAATTGTGGGGATGAGCGCGGGAGTTGATTCTTCGGTGGCAGCTGCACTTCTCAAAGAGCAAGGCTATGACGTTGTGGGGGTTTTTATGCATTTCTGGAAAGAGCCAGGGCAAGATGAACTTCGTGAGAATAAATGTTGCTCCGTGGAGTCGCAACAAGATGCGCGCAAAGTGGCTCAAATCTTGGATATTCCACTTTATACGGCTAATGCTGCCAAGGAATTCAAAAAAGAAGTGGTGGATTATTTTTTGGAAGAAACAAAAAATGGTCGCACACCAAATCCTTGCGTGGTTTGCAATGAAAGAATTAAATTTAATTTTTTGTTCAAAAAAATGCTGGAAATGGATGCAGACTTTGTGGCAACTGGTCATTATGCAGAAGTGAAAAAAATTGATGGAAAATTTCATCTCTACACCTCAACTGATGAAGAAAAAGATCAGACATATTTTTTGTATTCTCTTTCACAAAATCAATTGTCAAGAATTTTGTTTCCCGTTGGAACATACAAAAAACCAGAAATTAGAAAAATTGCCCAAAAAATAAAACTTCCAGTTTTTGATAAAGAGGATTCGCAAGGACTTTGTTTCACACCCGAAAAAACCCCCACCAAATTCATTAAACGTAATCTGACTTTGTCACCGGGCGATATTATCACCACGGCTGGCGCGAAAATTGGCATGCATGATGGTCTGGAGCTCTATACAATCGGACAACGCAAGGGAATCAATATTGGTGGCAATGGGCCGTATTTTGTGGTCAGACGTGATTTTGAAAATAATTGTTTGATTGTGACTAATGATGAAAATGATGATGAAATTTTCAAGAAAACCATGTTAATTGAACTTAAGAATTGGATTGTTGCGGAGCCAAAATTACCGTTGGAAGTTAATGTGAAAATTCGGTATCGGCATCCATTGGTGCGTGGTATAATAAAAAAACAAGCAACAAGTGCAACGAAGATTTTGTATGAAGTAGAATTTAAAGAGAGGCAAAAAGCAATCACACCGGGGCAATCAGCAGTTTTTTATGCAGATGACAATGAAGTGCTTGGCGGTGGAACCATTATTGAATAATGGGTTTAAGCTTCATGATGAGTAAGTGGGAATAGAAGTTCATAAAGTTTCAAGTTCGTAAGGTTCATAGGGTGAAATGCGAAAAATACAAAATATAAAATTAATAAAAATATTTTTAACAATTTTTTTGCTAAGTTTTTTTGGAGTTCAAAGTGCAAATGCTGCAGTAACTTTTACAAATGGAAAGTGGGAGACGACATTTGATTGTGCTGATTGGATTGATCCTGATACTTTGAGTTGTGATAATCTTACAAAAATATTAGATGCTTCAGCAGAAATGCCTGTTGAAATTGAATATAAAACTAAAATAAATGTTAGGGCAAACAATCCCGATGGATTGGGCGGCGGCGGTATTTCCTTTGTGGATGCTCCCGGGACAAATATATCATCTGCTCAAGTTGGTGTTATATTTCCCTCACCACAAAAAGAATTATGGATTCGATGGTATATGCTACATCCTATAGATTGGGATATGCTTTCTTATGGATGGGAAAAAATAATATTTTTAACTGCGGGAGGAGATACTGTGCAAACAATTTTAGAACCAGAATCTGGAGGAAATCAATTCAGATTTGTTTGCCAGGGTGATTGTACAGAGCGATGCAATAATACATTGGCAATAAATAATTATTCTTGGTCAGAACACATGGGAGGACATATTCATGGAGATGGTTTGTGGCACTCCTATGAAATGCATTTAAAAATGGATACATATGGAATAAGCTCTTATAATGCAGCTTCTGATGGCATTGGTAAATTATGGATTGATGGAGAGTTGAGGATTTTCTCAGAGACTGTAAATTATTCACATGGATCTTTATCATCAAAAAATGGATGGGAAAAATTATATTTTAGTTCTAATCAATCTTTTATGGTGCCAAATGTTTTCCCAAATGTTTTTTATGACGACATGGTTATATATAACACTACGCCGCCCAATATTGACTCCTATGGAAATCCTTTTATTGGTCCAATTATAGCTTCTTCAATAACCTATTCAATCTCCAACTTTACAACCTTAATTTCAAATTGGCTTCATCTTGGATCTGGCAATGCTAGTGATATCAATATTGATGGTATAATTAACACAAAAGATCTGGGGATAATGATGAGTAAGTGGGAATAGAAGTTCATAAATTTTCAAGTTCGTAAGGTTCATAATGTGAAATGCGAAAAATACAAAATATAAAATTAATAAGAATTTGTATAGTATTTTTTGTGTTGAATATTTTTGTGATTGGCACTAAAGTTTCACGAGCAGACATTAGTTTTACCAATGGAAAATGGGAAACTACTTTTAATTGTGCCGAACGCTCTGAGCCAACATCCATGTCAACTTGTGATAATCTTGGCGTCTGGGGAGCTGGTGACATTCCCTTTATTGCAGCAGGAAATAAATCTCAAGTAACAGCAGCTGCTAATTATGGCAATGGAGCAGGAGGCAATGGATATCGAATGTGGTATGGAGATGGGGAAAATATCGAAACTTCTCCGGTGTCTGTGGTTTTCCCAGGTACTGATAAAATTTGGGTGCGATTCTATATCCATTATCAAGATGGTTTTAAATTTGATTATGATTACGATAGTGTTGCTTGGTCACCGCAATATCACAAATGGCTATATTTTCGTAGCTCAAATAATGATGGCTGGGAAGTTTTCGGACCATCTTCAGGAAATGAAATCAGAATTGTGCAAGGTGGATCTAATATTTCAACCGCAAGAGTGGGGGATGCGGTAGGTTCAAATTTAAATTGGGGATGGAAAAATTTATTTCCAACAAATCATGGTATCGCTGATGGTTCTTGGCATTATGCTGAAGCTTATTTGGATAGAGCTAGTAATAAATCAAGAATTTGGATTGATGGTGATCTGAAGGCACAAGGAGGAGCTATTGGAGGTCCTTGGGATACCTTTAACTTCCTTAGTAACATGAGAGCACCGATCAATGGCGCCCCAGCTTATGTTGATGTTGATGATATGGTTATATATAACACTACGCCGCCCAATATTGACTCCTATGGAAATGGACCTATTGTTAATATTCCTGCAACTTTCTCCATCTCCAATTTCACAACCCTTGTTTCTAGTTGGCTTCATGTCGGCGCTGGAAATTACTCTGATTTAAATTCAGATAATATTGTAAATACCAGAGACCTTGGTGCGATGATGTCGAAATGGAACTGACAGTTAGTTTATTAGGCCCTAGCTTCATTAGCTTTTTAGAAAATACATAAATGCAAATGCACAAAGAAAAATTCGCCAGCTGGCGAAAAGAAATTCAAAAAATAAGTTTAGTAATATTTTTTTTACTAATTTTTTTTGAAGTGCAAAAGGTGAATGCGCAAATTGTAACTCCTTGGTCTGAAAATTTTGACAGTTATCCAGATGGAATCTTAAATGGAGGAAATGTTATTAATGACCTCACTTCTGGTGCAACTCGCTCATGCTCTAGCGGACAATTTACGCAGCTAACATCTGATGCTGCTTATGGTGGAAGTGGAAAGGGTATTCGTTTTTGGCATGGAGGACAGGCTGTACCGCCATGGGAGCTCTTTCCTGGAAAAAATGATGGTTCAGGTAATGTAATAATTAACCTCGCTACTCCTGTAAATGAAATATGGGTACGTTTTTACAAAAGATATCAATATGGATTTACTTGGCTTGTAATGGATGAGGAAAAAGTATTGTTATTTAGTGATGGCGAGGGAGGGGCTCCAGTTATTTTTAGTGGAGCTGTTGCTGATAAATTTGATAATTTTGTTGGGGCGCATAAATATGACACATGGAAATTTTGGAACCAAGACCATATGGATCCATTTGAGAATGTGTATGGTGAATCGAATACTGGGTGGGTAGCGACACAAGGTAGTGCTATTGGTGATGGTCTCTGGCATATTTATGAGATACATATTAAAAAACAATCAGGAGATCTCGGTACCGATGGAGCAGAGGAATTTTGGGTTGATGGTGTGTTAAAGATGAGTAGAAAAAATTTAAATCTGGGTACTGCGTGGCCAAAAAAACATATGGCATTTGAAGTTAATTTATCCCAAGTTGGCGATACAGGCATTGGATGTTTTTATATTGATATTGATAATATTGCAATTAGTACAAATCCAACAAATCGTGATGCTGAAAACAATCCATTTATCGGCCCTATTGTTAATGTTCCTGTAACTTTTTCAATCTCCAATTTTACAACCTTAATTTCAAATTGGCTTCATCTTGGAACTGTATCTGATTTTAATGCTGATAATATTATAAATACGAAAGATTTGGGAGTGATGATGAGCAAGTGGCAGTAAAATTTTATCAAGCTACAAGTTTGTAAAGTTTTTAAAGTAAAATTCAAAAATGCAAATGCAAAAAGAAAATCCGTCAGCTGGTGGAAGAAATTTCATAAAAATATTTTTAGCAATTTTTCTGCTAGGATTTTGTTTGGTGCAAGATGCAAATGCTGAAGTAAGTATTTCCAACCTTATTGGCACAGTGAGCGATGGACAGCAGATCGATATCGTAGGAAATAGTTTTGGCATAAAAAATAGTCCCGCCCCACAGCTTTGGGACACTGTGGATAACCAGAATACTTATAATGGATTGGCTGATATGGACAATGTGCCAACCACGGTCTATGAACTTACAAATAATGTTTTTCCAACAAAATATACAACATCAAGAGCGCAAAGAGGTTTTAGAACTGCTCATTATTATACTCACGGATATAAGGCAAGTGTGGGATGGCCTAAAAATGGAGTGGGAAGTATGGATAAATTGTATTTTACTTTTTGGATAAAGACCAATATGTCATCTTTTAAAGTGGATGGCAGTCCTATAGGTACAAATAAATTTGTTAGGATTTGGGATGATAAAAATGGTGTTGGTACAAGGATTTCCTTTACTGAATATGTAACTACTTGGCCAATTTTAGATGAGGGGGCCAATGGAGGCGGAGGTACTTTTTGCTATCCTCGTCCAATGCAGATTGGAGCTTGGAATAGAGTTGAGGTTTCAGTTGATGCTACAAACCATAGCGTGAAAATGTATTTGAATAGAATTCTGATGAGCGATGGAAATAATTTTATTAAATATTCAGGAACATCACTACCTTTAATACCTGGACATATAGGCTTTGATAACAGTGGTACAAGTTATGTGAATCCGCCAGCTTTGGATTTTGAAAATCTGGATACGGATTTTGGAGAAATATACGTGGATAATGCTTTCTCTAGAGTTGAGATCTGCAATGGAAATACTTTGGCAAGCAGCACTCACTGTGAGATTCAGCCTGTCACGACATGGTCAGACAATAATATTTCATTTTCTCTCAATCAAGGAACATTTATAAATGGAGAAACTGCATATCTTTATGTGATTGATGAAAATGGAAATCAAAATGCTAATGGCGTTCCTATTATTATTGGATCATCGGCAGGACTAGCCTATTCAATTTCAAATTTCACAACCCTAGTCTCCAACTGGCTTCATGTTGAAAATATTTCTGATATAAATTTTGATAATGTTGTGAATACAAAAGATTTGGGAATTATGATGAGCAAGTGGCAGTAAAAGTTTATCAAGCTACAAGTTTGTAAAGTTGTAAAGTAAAATGCAAAAATGCAAATGCAAAAAATAACAATATATCTAGGATAAATTACTTAAAAACTCCTCCTTTACTGGGGGAGTTTTTTGCTGTATAATAGGCAAATAAATATGATTTCAAATGAGTGAGAAATAATTAAATTAAAAAAAACATGAATAATTTAAACGATAAAGATTTCGCTTTGATTGCACAAAAGAAAAGATTGCAAATGGAGTCTATGCTTAAGCAATCAGATGTGAAGAAAATAGAACATTCCTTGATTGAAGTGGAGCTTGCCATGCGAGAGCTTAAGCACAAGCAAGAGCGATTGCAACAAGAATTTACCGCCAAGGAAAATGAATACAAGAAGATGACTGCCGCGCATGTTCAAATGCAAGCAGAATTAATTAAATTTAAACACCAGATAAACACACTGGGTCGCCAATAAAAAATATGATTATTTATTTGAAAGATTTTGTTTTGAAAATTGCCGAAGAACATGAAATGAAACTCCTTAGTTATACTAAGGATGCCATTAGGGACGCTGAAAGAGAATTGGAGAAAAATCATGACATAGCTGTTGAAGATATCATTGCAATGCTTAAGAAAAAAGATGAGCTTCGCAAAGGATTCACCAGTAATGATTGGGAGAGAATAGAAAAGGAAATTAAAAAAATGATTAAATAATCATTTTAAAGGGGGAAACATGCAAAACAAAAGAGTGTTAATTGGAGTTTCAGTGAGAAAGTGCGTATGTAAAGAAAAATCTTGTAACTGTGGATCTCATGGTCCAATACTGGTTAATTCTAAGGCGCATGATCGTTTTGTGAAGAATTTGTTTGCACTTTTGTTGTTGGTGCTGTGAAAAATAATAGAGAGTCGGCAGGTTTGCCACTCTCTTTTTTTATGTCGTTATATTCTTTACTAAAGTCTTTTTTTGAGATATCATAAGTACATAATTGCTGTATTAATCTATAAGTTTATCATTTTATGACTGCAAATGAACTTCGCAAAAAATATTTAGACTTTTTCCAATCCAAGGGGCATGCAATTATTCCATCGGCCTTGCTTTTGCCAGAAAATGACCCAACAACATTGTTTACGGGTTCAGGAATGCAGCCTATGGTGCAGTATTTGCTTGGAGAAAAGCATCCAGAGGGGAATAGGTTGGTTGATTCACAGAAATGTTTTCGCGCCCAAGATATTGAAGAAGTCGGTGACAATAGACACACAACATTTTTCGAAATGCTTGGCAATTGGTCTTTGGGTGATTATTTTAAAAAAGAGCAAATTGCTTGGATGTTTGAATTTTTGATTAAAGAAGTTGAGCTTGATCCTGAAAAACTTTTCATTACAGTTTTTCGCGGAAATGAAAAGCTTGGAATTCCGCGTGACACAGAGGCTGTTGAATTTTGGAAAAAAGAATTTAAAGCACTAGGAATTGAAGCTAAGGATGTCGATTTTTCCGAGCGCGATGGAATGCAAGACGGAAAGATTTTTTATTATGAAGAAAAAAAGAATTGGTGGTCACGTGCGGGAGTTCCAGACAATATGCCCATAGGCGAACCAGGTGGGCCAGATAGTGAAATGTTTTGGGACTTTGGAGCTGAACTTGAATTGCATGAGAATTCAGAATTCAAGAATCTGCCATGCCACGTCAATTGCGATTGTGGACGTTTTTTGGAAATTGGAAACAATGTTTTCATGCAATATATGAAAACCCCAAATGGTTTTGAACTTTTGCCAAAAGGCAACATTGATTTTGGTGGAGGACTTGAAAGAATAGTGGCCGTGAAAAATGGCACATCGGATATTTTTCTGACTGATTTATTTGAGTCAATTATTTCTAAAATAGAAGAACTTTCTGGAAAAAAATATGGAGAAAGTGAAGATGTGAAAAGATCTTTCAGAATAATTGCTGACCATTTGAAAGCGGGAACTTTTTTGATTGGCGATGGTGTAGTGCCTTCAAACACTGGCGCAGGATATGTTTTGCGTAGACTTATTAGACGTGCAGTTAGATACGGAAAACTTATCGGTATCGAAAAGGATTTTTCTGTAAGCATTAGTGAAATCGTGATTCAGATGTATGGAGAAACTTATCCTGAACTCAAGAAAAATCGTGAAAATATTTTTGCTGAATTGAAAAAAGAAGAAGAAAAATTTAGAAAAACTTTGGAAAGAGGACTCAAAGCCTTCGATCTGTATAATGTTATACAAGATGGCGTGCCCGGAATATTGGGCAATGCAATAAATGGAAAGGATGCATTTGAGCTTTATCAATCTTATGGTTTTCCCTTGGAAATGTTTTTTGAGGAAATAGAAAAAAAAGGTATTGAATTTGATAAGAAGAAAGTAGAAAAAGAATTCGAAGAAGAATTGAAAAAGCATCAAGACCTTTCTCGCACCGCTTCTGCGGGAATGTTTAAGGGAGGTCTGCAAGATTCAGGAGAGGAAACAGCCAAGCTTCACACGGCTGCTCATTTGATGCTAGCCGCACTTAGACAAGTTTTGGGTAATCATGTGACTCAAAAAGGTTCAAACATAACACCAGAGCGTATTCGCTTTGATTTTTCTCACAGTGAGAAAATGACCGATATGCAAAAGATTGAAGTTGAAAAGCTCGTTAACGCTGCAATTTCTGCCAAGCTTGATGTTGTGAGAGAAGAAATGACACTAGATGAAGCCAAAAAAATAAATGCAATGGGCGTCTTTGAAGCTAAATATGGCGAAAAAGTGACTGTTTATTCAGTTATTAATGAAAAAGGTCAGATTGTCAGCAGAGAGATTTGTGGCGGGCCACATGCTAAAAATACTGCAGAACTCGGTCATTTTAAGATTCAAAAAGAAGAAGCTTCCAGTGCTGGAGTGAGGCGCATTAAGGCAATCTTGGAATAAACATTGACATTTTTCCTAAGTTTAGGTATACTGATTTAGAACCTAGCTCAAAGATAGTTTCGTCACGAAACGAAGATTATTTTGAGCGAAAATTAGGAAAAATGAGGAGTCATACCCGTAGGTCTGGCGACGATTTTTGAGTAATTTGCAGCCAAAATAAGCAAGTTGCAGTAGAAAATTATTTTTGAACTAGGTTCTCATAACAATTTACTTATATACGATCATGTTGGCAATTATTAAAACAGGTGGAAAGCAATACAAAGTAGCTGTTGGGGACAAAATCAAGATTGAAAAACTTGAAGGAGAAGCTGGGACTGTAATCAAATTCGAAGAAGTGCTTTTTATTGGAGATGAAAAAGATGTAAAGATTGGAACTCCAATGATAGCAGGTGCAATCGTTGAGGGAACACTTGTTGAGCAAGGACGTCACAAGAAAGTTTGGGGAATCAAGCATAAACCAAAGAAGCGATATAAAGTTAAATTTGGTCATAAGCAACTTTATACTGAAGTGGAAATTACCAAAATTGCATAAGACATGGAGCATGGAACATAAAGCATGAAACATGGGATGCGCTGTTGCAATAAAAAAAATATAGAAATACCGATGTCATGTCGGTATTTTTTTTATTGTGAAAAACCCCACAGCCAGTTTCTGGTGTGGGGTTTTTTGAGATAAATTTATCTCTGACCTGATAGTCTGTAGCTTAGCTCTAGACACCTCAAGTTTTCTTCTTTACATAAAACATACCCGGTAAAGAGCATATCCTTTCCTTCCTTTTCTACTTTTGCGCAGAGCTCCATGTCAAATTTATGAGGAGTTTTGCATGGAGGAAAGGTAGAAACAAACTCTCTCACATCTGGCAGGGGCAAGATGTTTTCTGATGCTAGTCTGAAAAAAGCGTCGCGCAACATGTTTTTAGCTGCGTCCATACTTACTGCCGGTTTTTGCATTAGAATTTTCATTTTTCTCTCCTTTTGCTTGGGATTTTTTGAATTGCTTTGTTGTTAAAGAAATCTTATTATTATAGCAGAACTTTGCGATTTGTCAAGGCTTCAGAAAGAGTTAGCTCATCAGCATATTCCAGATCAGCGCCAGTTGAAAGTCCACGTCCAAGACGAGTAATTTTAATATTCAGGCCTTGTAATTTTCTTTTTAGATATAGAGAAGTGGCATCTCCTTCAGTGGTTGGATTGGTGGCCAGAATAACTTCGATAATTTTTTCATTTTCAATGCGAGAAATGAGCTCGGGAATTTTCAGTTCAACTCCACTGTCCCCAATTTGAATGACACCACCAAGGACATGATAAAGTCCACTATAGGCTTTTGTGCGTTCAAGTGAAATGATATCCAGTGGCTCTTCGACCACACAAATTGAATATTGATCACGTTTTGAGTCTTTGCAGTATTCGCAAAGAGTATCTTCGGCAATGTTGAAACATTGTTTGCAGATTTTCATGTTCTTTATTTCCAAGAGATTTTCTGCAAAGTCGCGAATTTTTTCAATGTCTTGTTTGAAAAGAAAAAGCACAAGACGCTCGGCCATTTTTGGACCAACGGAGGGAAGTGATGAAAGATTTTTTATTAATTTTTGAAAAGCTTTTGGATACATGAAAATAGTTTATAAAGTATAAAAGTTTATCAAGTTCATCAAGTATGAAATCAATTGACTTGATGAACTTGAAACTTGAAGAACTTGTAACTAGAAAATCTAATGATTTTCTGTATGTATTTTCTCCAGTGATCTGAAAGATGCAGAGTTTTCTTGGAAGAAGGCACTTACTTCTCCCACGGGACCATTCCTGTGTTTAGCAATAATAATTTTAACAATTCCTTTGTTTGGAGTATCAGGTTTTTCGCGATCTTCACGGTATAGGAAAAGCACCACATCAGCATCTTGCTCGATTGAACCAGATTCACGAAGGTCAGAAAGTTTTGGAATTTGAGGGGAGCGAGCTTCCACTGCGCGGGAAAGCTGCGAGAGTGCCAGAATTGGAATGTTAAGTTCGCGAGCCAAGTTTTTGAGTCCGCGAGAAATTTCAGAAATTTCTTGCACACGATTGTCACCACCACGTCCTTCCATGAGTTGCAAATAATCGATAACAATGAGGCCTAGATTATTGTCAGCTTGAAGGCGACGCGCCATGGTGCGCATTTCCATGATGTTGGCACTAGCCGTGTCATCAATGAATATTTTAGCTTCAGAAAGAATTCCCATTGCTTCTCCAATGCGTTGAAAATCATTGTTTTCTCCTTCGCTTTGCATGCGTCCAGTTCTTAGGCGCCACAAATCTACATTAGCTTCAGCAGCTAGCATACGATCAACAAGCTGGTCGGCACCCATTTCCAATGAGAACATCGCCACAGCTACTTTTTCTCTCACTGCCACGTGACGTGCAATATCCAACGCTAAAGAAGTTTTTCCAACTGAAGGTCGAGCCGCCAAAATGAGAAGATCTGATTTTTGTAATCCTGCCAAGATATTATCAAGATCAGCAAAACCAGTAGGAACTCCGCGGAATTTGTTGCCATCCCTGTGCAATTCATCAATACGGTTAAAGGCTGCTTCCAAGATAGATTTGATTGGAAGAAAATCTTGTTTGATATATTTTTGCGAAACTGCGAAAAGTTTTTGTTCAGCTTCATCAAGAATTTTTTCCACATCATCTCCTTCGCGAAAACCTGCTTCGATAATTTCACTGGCAGCATTAATGAGTCTTCGTAGGAGTGCTTTCTTTTGAACTACTTTGGCATAATGCACAATGTGTGAAGCACTTGGAACTGTTCCAACCAGTGAGGCAAGATAACTTGAACCACCAATTTGTTCCAATTGTTTTTTTTCATCAAGTTTATTGGAAATACTTAGCACGTCCAAAGGTTCTCTTTGTTCATACAACTCCAGCATTGCCTCATAAATTTGATTGTGAATATCTTTATAGAAATCTCCAACCTTGAGAAGGTCGGCAACTTTGATCACTGCATCTTTTTCCAACATTAAAGATCCAAGAATAGACATCTCGGCTTCATTGTTGTGTGGAGGAGTGCGCAATGGGTCATAGTTTTGCGCCGGAGCCGCCTTTGGTTTGTATTCTTTCCATTCTTTAGCCATGTTTGATTTCTATCTTAAAGTTTTTGTCGTTTCTTTATTATAGCAGGGCACACAGTAAAATCAACAGCAAGAAAGGTGATTTTTGTGTGTAAAAAGTGCACAAAAATTTGGCTATTACGGCGCTATTGACAAATCTTCAAAAAGAGAGTATAATAGATAGTTCTTTTAGATATGAGAGCATGCCTGTTCTAACAGGCAAATAAAGCAAAAAAGGAGAGTAGAATGTCAGATATTACTGATGTTGAAAAGGCCAAAGTTTTGGCCGAAGTTGGAATGCAGACGATAAGAAATGCCGTTAGAGATGGCGGCATGCTCATCTGTGGGTTTCCTAGTTCTTCCATAAATTGGAATAATTTTGAAACTTGGGTCACGATGCATGCTCATTCGTTGGAGGTTTCTGCCGGTGTGTTGAGAGAAGTTTTACTTGAGTACCTAAAAGAATGTGCCATAAAAGAAATAAATAGTTACAGATGAAAAAAAGGCGAGAATACAACAGTATTCTTGCCTTTTAATTTGACCGAAAAAATTGGTATAGATTTTTTGCTATTTTGCTGGCTTTATTTTTTGTCCATCCTTGGTGTCTTCCAAAGTAAAACCATGGTCCTCAATAAGTTTTCTAAGGCTATCTGATTTTTCAAAATCTTTGCCAAGTCTTGCTGATTCACGTTGTCTGACTAATTCTAAAATCTCTTCGGGGATTTCAGCTTGACCATGCAGGACAAAACCAAAAACTAAATTCATTCTTTTCCAAAGCGATAATATTTCTTTGGCACTTTCAGAGCTTAAATGATCTTTAGCGAACAATACATTACACTGCGAAATTAATTCATATAAATTGCTTAAAGCAAGTGGCGTGTTGAGATCATCGTTCATGGCAGCCTCGAATTTTTCTTTGTATTTCTCTGCGTCAAAATGCTGGGGAGACATCAGCTCGCGTTTCGAGACTGATTCAAGTTCAAGCACGAAATCGTTAATCTTTTGAATATTTTTATGTGCTTGCTCGAGCGCTTCCCATGAAAAATCCATTTGAGAACGATAATGTGAGGATAAAAAAAGCAAGCGAAGATCCATGGCAGAAAATCCTTTTTCTTTAATATCTTCTAGTGTAAAGAGATTACCTTTTGATTTGGCCATCTTTTTTCCTTCAAAAAGCAAATGGCGAGTATGCATCCAATATCTAACATATTGCTTGCCAGTGTAGCACTCGGTTTGCGCTATTTCAGCTTCGTGATGTGGAAAGATATTATCTTCTCCTCCAGTGTGAATATCGATTGTGTTTCCAAGATATTCAGTGCTCATGGCAGAGCATTCAATGTGCCAACCAGGATAACCTGTTGACCAAGGAGATTCCCATTTCATGGCATGTCCAGCGGGAGCCTTGATCCAAAGTGCAAAATCCCAAGCATTTTTTTTGTCAGGATGTTCTTCAATTCTTGCTCCAACTTTCAAATTTTTCAAAGTGTTGCCAGAAAGTTTTCCATAATCGGAAAATTTTGTGACATCAAAAAAAACGTTGCCATTTTTTTCATAAGCAAATCCTTTTTCAATTAAGCCTTCCACAATTTTAATCATTTGCGTGACATGTGCAGTGGCGCGCGGAAAGAAATGTGCAGGCAAGATGTTCAGTTCTTTTTCGGTAGTTTTGAAATATTCTTCATAAAATCTGGCAATTTCTTCCGGAGTCTTTTTTTCTTTGAGTGCAGCTTTCAGCATTTTGTCCTCGCCGGAATCTCCTTGTGCAACATCATCATCACTAAGATGTCCCACATCAGTAATGTTTTTTATGAGGCGAACTTCAAATCCCGTGTATTCCAAATATCTCCTGGTTGTATCAGAGAAAAGATAGGCACGAATATTTCCAATGTGGATATATCCATAAACAGTTGGTCCACAAGTATACATGCCAACTTTACCAGGATTGAGTGGAATAAATTCTTCCTTTTGTTTCGAAAGGGTGTTATATATTTTTAACATTGTTTTTTGATTATTCTTAATACTGAATACTGTATCTTGAATGTTGCATATTGTCTACTGCTATAGCCATTTTCTGTTCTTAAAGACAACTATAGTGCAAAAAGAAATAAAGAGCATAATGGAAACATGAATTGAAAAAGCATGTGGACTTTTGGAGAAAGGGATATCTGCACTCATGGCCAAAATGTTTGAATATACTGTCATTGGCATCATCACAGCAGAAAAAACAGTAAGAACTTTCATGGTAAAATCCAATTTATTTGAAAGCAGGGAATTGTTGGTTTCCTCCATCGATTCAATTGTTTCCTTGTTGCTTTCAAGCGCATTCCAAAGACGAATATTGGTGCCAGTGAGGTCTTGAAAATATGGAGAAAGTTCGGCGGCTATGAGGGGTGACTTCATTTGCGCTAGAGATTCGATGATATGACGTTGTGGCTTGAGTGTACGCCTGAAATTTAGAATATCTCTTTTTACGATAGAGATTTCAAACACCATCTCTTTTTCCTTGCCATTAAAAACTTGTTCTTCAATATTTTCCAATTTCTCATGAATATGATCAATGCGTGGAAAACATGATTCTAGTAATATTTCAAGAATACTGTATAGAAGATGTGCTGGTGTTTTGTTCATGTATAATCTGCGTTTTCCTTCGGCACCCTCTAGATTTGTAAAAAAATCATCGAGCTGAAAAATTTCTTTGTTGTGCCCAGTGATGAGATGGTCTTTTGTGAGTACAATGTCTAGTTCACCAGGATATGTCGTGCGAGCTTTCATGTCATAGAGGGGAATATGAATTGTCAGATATATGCAATTTTCATATTGTGTTGCTTTTGGCCTGTATGTTGGTGTGACAAATTCTTCAATCGCCAATGGGTGAATGTCAAAGTTTTCTTGCAAATACAAAACATCATCTGCATTTGGGTCAGCAAAGTCAATCCAGGTAACATTTTTAAATGAGACAGTTTTCATTTTTTTTTATTTTTCGATAAGTTATGATCTTACACTAATTATAGAACACTTTGTCATTATTGACAAAAGTCTCTTTTCGGTGTAGTATCAAATATAAATGAAAAAAATAATTCTCTTGTTAATATTGTTTTATCAAAAGGTTTTTTCGCTTGATCACGGAATTCCTTCTTGGTTTTGGGGAGGCAGGATTTGTCGTTTTCACCCATCCTGCAGTCAATATACATATCAAGCAGTAGAAAAATTTGGAATTCTTAAGGGAATTTGGCTTGGAATAAGGAGATTCGTGCGTTGTCATCCTTGGAATGATGGAGGTTATGATCCGGTGCCAAAAAAATAGTATTGAAGTCGGGATGCAAGACTTTATAAATTTGGAAAGAGGTGTATAATATGATGATTGATATGGTTGTTGTAATTTAACAATTGCAGTGAGTAGTATAATTTTATCTCAAAAGGAGATGGAAATGGCAAATTCCTGTGATGGAAAAATGGAACATGAAAAATGCTTGGAATGTCAGTTTGCTGAAAGATGTGTGCATGATAACCCAACCTCGCAAGGACTTTCAATTGCTGAACGTAATGAACTTACAAAAAATTTCCAGAATAACGCAGACACTTGTGAATTTTCTTGTCGTTGTAATTGCGATTAAATATTTTTTTAAAAAAAGGAGTGTGTTAATGTGCTGCTTTATTAGGGGATATTCAAAGGAAGTTCCAGTGGAACAGCCACGAAAGAAAATCAAAGCTGAAGTTACAACTCAATTGACGATTTCAAGATGCTATGAAAGTTCAATGAAGGAATCTGATGATAATATTTTCAAAAACACGAGCACTGATATTTTTTAGCAAATCAAGGAGGAGGAGGTTTTTGGCAAGAGGCGTAGCATTGACAATGGCGTAGTATTTTATTTTTTTTGTCTCAAGAAAACAAGGAGAGAACATGAAAAAGAAAACAGGTGTTGTTGTCGAAGGTTCAATCGCAGAATTTATGGAATTGATTGCTTCTGGAAATTGCAGGGGTGACATTGCTCAATTGGGAGATATTTTCCCGGAGAATTTTTTTTGTCATCACTTGAAGCATCGCGTTCCTAATAAAGTCGCAGTGGTTTTGACTCCACGTCACACTAAACATCTTGTGTATAGTGAACATTTAGTGTGCCAAGTTGATTGTAATTTTGCTTGTAATGATGCCACATCAAAAGAGCTCTCTGAATTGGGATTTGTCTCAACAATTCAGGCTTTCAAAATTCGTTCAGATGAAAAAGATGTTCCTCAAGAAGAAAGAATTGAGAATGGAAAATTTTTTCCATCCTCGCAGGGACTACATTTGTAATTTCGCCCTAGTACGCGAAACTAAAAGACTTTAACATATCATGTTAAAGTCTTTTTTCTTTGTTTTTTATCTCATTAGCACTCGGACTTGACGACTGCTAATAATTTGCTATAATGAATTTATGAATGAGCGACAAGAAAAAATATTAGCAACAGTGATTGAGGAATATACTCAAACTGCAATTCCAGTTGGTAGTCAGATTTTAGTTGGGAAATATAAATTTAAAGTTAGTCCTGCTACGATTCGAAATGATATGACAGCGTTGGAAGATGAAGGATATTTGTATCAACCACATATCAGCGCTGGTAGAATTCCAACTGATAAAGGATATCGATATTTTGTTGAAGAGATGATGAAAGACAAGGAACTTTCCAAGGCGCAGCAGCAAGACATGCAAAGAGAATTTTTGAAATTGAAGGCACAAAACACTCGGCTAACGAGAACAACCGCCAAATTGCTTTCACATGTGAGTGGAAACTTTGCTATCAGTGGACTTATTGATAACGATGAATTTTCAGATTTTGGGATGAGAGAGTTGATGGAAGAGCCAGAATTTAAGGAGCTGGATGAAATGTGTCGTTTGGTGGAAATGTTAGATTATGTGGATGAGAAATTTGATCAGCTCACAAAGGGTATTAAAGAAGGTGAGACAAGAATTTTTATTGGCAAAGAAAACCCAATTCAAGAAGCCTCTAATTGTTCAATGATTATTGCTCCATATAAATTAAATTCTGGGGAAAAAGGAATTTTAGCAATTATTGGTCCAAAGAGAATGGAATATGCCAAAAATAAATCGATGATTGAATATGTGAAAAAATTGCTTGGAGCATCAATGGCGATAATAATATTTATAAATATAATATAAAAATATGAAAAAAGAGGATAAAAAAATAGACAAGGCAGAAAAAGATGTAAAAGACATTAAAGATATAGAAGAACTTGCACGCGATGCTTCGCATAACGATGCAGGCGAGGAAATCGTGGTTGAACAAGAAAACTTGTCTGCCGTTGAGGAAGATGAGATTCAAATTCTTGAGAAAAAGGCTGCTGAAAATTTAGACGGATGGCAAAGATGTCAGGCAGATTTTGAAAATTATAAAAAAAGAAGTGCCGAGTCGCAAAAAGATTTAGTTAGGTATGCTGCGCAAAATATCATTTTGCAAATTCTGCCAGTAATTGATAATTTCCATGCTTCAACTGCGCATGTGCCAGTTGAGCAGAAAGATAATTCATGGGTGATTGGTATTATGTATATTCAAAAGCAATTAGAAGATATTGTGACGGAAAATGGAGTGGAGGAAATTGAGGCTAGGGTTGGTGATAATTTTGATCCAATTTATCACGAAGCAATTGAAGACAAGCAATGCGCTGATTGCAAAGTTGATCACAAATATAAGAATAAAATTAAGCAGGTTCTTACTAAGGGATATAAAATTGGGGACAAAGTTATCAGAGCGGCAAGAGTTGTAGTTGAATAAAAAAATCACCAGTAATAAAAAAGCCCACATGGGCATAAGTTAAATATCCCAGTGGGCAAAGCTGACAACGTTGTGGCTAGCTCTACTGAAATGATAGCACAAACAATAAAATAGGCAATAAATAATTAATCAATAAAAAGTAAATAATAATTTTGTGGTCAGTTTGCAAATATTTTGCATGTTGATTGCTGAAAAAATATATGAGTAAAATTCTCGGAATCGATCTTGGAACAACAAACAGTGCAATGGCTATCGTTACTGGTGGAAAGCCAGAAATTTTGGAAAACAAAGAAGGAAATCGTACCACACCTTCAATGGTGGCAATCTCAAAAACTGGTGAACGTTTGGCTGGTCTTTTGGCAAAGCGTCAATCAGTAACCAATCCTGCCAATACTTTGTATTCAATCAAGCGCCTCATTGGTCGCGCATATCACGACACTGAAGTTCAACGCGATGAAAAATTGATGCCATACAAAATTGTGCATGCTGGAGAAAATGTCAAAGTAACTATGGGAGACAAAGATTATTCTCCACAAGAAATTTCTGCGATGATTTTAGGAAAACTAAAAGCTGATGCGGAAGAAAAACTTGGTGAAAAAATTACTGATGCTGTGATCACTGTTCCTGCCTATTTTGATGACGCTCAACGAAAAGCCACCAAAGAAGCTGGAGAAATTGCAGGCTTCAATGTTCGTCGTGTTATCAATGAACCGACAGCTGCAGCTCTTGCTTATGGTTTTGACAAAAAGAATGATGAAAAAATTGCAGTATATGATTTGGGTGGAGGAACTTTTGATATTTCCGTTTTGGAAGTTGGAGGCGACACAGTGGAAGTGAAATCAACCAACGGTGACACTCATCTTGGAGGAGATGACTTTGATCAAATCATTATTGAGTGGATTATCTCTGAATTCAAAAAACAAGAAGGAATTGATCTTTCCAAAGATCCACTTTCATTGCAACGAATCAAAGAAGCTGCTGAAAAAGCTAAAATTGAACTTTCAACTGCTGCTGACACTGAAATTAATCAACCATTTATAACATCTGATGCATCAGGCCCTAAACATTTGGTGATGAAAATGAGTCGCGCAAAATTGGAAGAATTGGTGGGAGATTTGGTGATAAAAACTTTAGAGCCAGTAAAAAAGGCACTTAGCGACGCAAAACTTTCCGTGTCTGACATTAATGAAATTGTGATGGTGGGAGGAATGACTCGCATGCCACTTGTTCTTGCCACAGTTGAGAAATTCTTTGGCAAAAAACCAAACATTTCAGTGAATCCTGACGAGGTTGTGGCGCTTGGAGCTGCGATTCAAGGAGGAGTGCTTGAAGGATCAGTGAAAGACGTTTTGCTTTTGGATGTGACACCTCTTACTTTGGGAATTGAAACTATGGGAGGAATTTCAACTCCACTTATTGAAAGAAACACGACTGTGCCAACTTCAAAGACGCAAACATTTTCAACAGCCGCTGACAATCAACCAGGTGTGGAAATTCATGTCCTTCAAGGAGAGCGCGAAGTTGCTTCTGGAAATAAGACACTTGGAAAATTCTTGCTAGATGGAATTCCACCTTCTCCTCGTGGTGTTCCACAGATTGAAGTTGAATTTGACATCGATGCAAATGGAATCTTGAATGTTACCGCTAAGGATAAGGCCACTGGAAAATCTCAATCAATCAAAATCGAAGCATCATCTGGTCTTTCAAAAGAAGAAATTGAAAAAATGAAAAAAGATGCTGAAATGCATGCAGATGAAGACAAGCAGAAAAAAGAATTGGTTGAAGCTCGCAACATGGCTGACACACTTGTCTACACCACTGAAAAAGCTATTAAGGATGGTGGTGACAAAGTGACCGAAGAGGAAACTAAGCCAGTGAAAGAAGCTATTGAAGAACTTAACAAAGTGAAAAATGGTGAGGACTTGAATGACATCAAAGCTAAAACAGAAACTTTGAGTCAAGCAGCGCAAAAGATTGGCGAAAAACTTTATGCAGCTGCTCAAGAAGCTGAAAAAGCAAAAAATGAAGCCAACGCTGGCGCTGAAGGGCAAGACGTCAAAGAAGCTGATGTTGACCCGTCTACCGCCGAGGCAGGCTCATCTGCCAGCGATGCAGAAACTAACCAAGCAAAAAAAGATGCTGAATCAGAGAAACCAGCAGACAAAAAAGAATAGTTAGCGTTTATATTTCAAAAAGAAAAAAGACCTTGCGATTTTGACCGCAAGGTCTTTTGATTTAGCAGTTTGCTGCTGAAAAAATGGGAAATCCATCAAAAAGAAAAACGGATTTAATTTCAGGATGAGTTTGGGAAAGTATTAGAAACCTGTCCAATCCAAATTCGCACAATGTTAATGAATAAGAAATATGTTCAATTTCAGCAAAAATATCATCTTCACGCGCAAGGAGTTCATCAAAGTCATCTTTTATCAGGGCATCTTGATACATTGTTTTAATATCTATTGCATAATTCAACACGCTCTCAATTGAATCTATCATCTCCTCTGTTATTTCCGGAAAAGAAATCACAAGTTCACTATATCCAATAATATATTCAGTGTAATCTATCAGTCCCTGCATGTTTAATATTAGTGGATGGTTTTCATATTGTAATTGTGCTTCTAGCGTATAATCTTCAAGTGTAACTATTGTTGACATGAGAACCCCCATTAATTTTCTCGAAGCTGTTTGTTAAATAAGAGTTTTAGAAAAAGCGCAGGGAATTTTCTTTGAATAAATCTTGAAAAAATAAAAGAAATAAATACTGGAATTAAATTAAGAGCCGAAAAAGAATTGGCATCAATTTGTCCTATTAACGTAAAACCAAGACTAATGGACATTACAGTTATAATAAGAACTGTAAGCCTAAGAAATATGTACTCTTTTATTGGCAACTTGGCAGATCTAAGTGCTTGAAAATATGCACCAGAAAGAGGAAGTGCTATAAACATGGAAATGCTGGCAATAAATTTGATATCGAATAATTCTGTCACTTTAAACCTCCTTTTTACTGTATATTTTATTGTTAAGTTACTTGTCTAGGTTTTTTAATGTATCAAGAAGTGCATTTAAATGCAAGGATGTTAACATTTTTGATAGCCTGTTTTTGTGATTTTACTACTAATTTTCTATTATACTCTAAAATTGGCAAAAAGTCAATACTGTGTCATATTATGGCTGTGCATAGGGTGGTTTTGAGGGTATAATTAATCAATCAACATAATAATTCTTCTGAAAAATACTCATTATGGCAAAGATATTTGAATTTCCACAGCAAATACCGCCGGCAAAAAAAGATGATAAAGAAATTAAAAACATCAAAGCAATAAAAGAAAATATTATTCCTATTGATGCTGGACTGAAAATTCAGCAAAACAAAATTGAAAAAATGCTGGAGGAAGTTAACGAAAAAATCGTTAGCTTGCAATTAAAGAGAAAAGTTCTCAATCAGTGGCGCATTGCTTGCCTTGAAAATGGCAGTGAAAAAGCTGTGTTGTTTTATAAAGAAGAAATCATGAAAATGGATGATGTTATTTGTGATGCACAAGACATGTGTTTAGAGATGAAATCGCAGATGGACGATCATTGGCAACAACATTTTTCTCATATCATGAAAGTCGATATTGAGCATATGAAGGAAGGTGAACTCGAAAATATTAATAGTGAATTGGAGTTTATTGCTGATTGGATTGTTGAACTTGGGGAAAACACTCTCGATGGTTTTGCTAATGAAAAACAAAAGAAACTTGGAGAATTGAAACAGCGTAGAGAAAGGCTTGAAGAAGAAAAAAGCGAGTTATTATAAATAGATAGATGTAGGGAATATATAAAAAGGAGCAAGACATTTGTCTTGCTCCTTGTCGCTAAATAAATTTTTCTTCAATAATACTTTTGACAATCCTCGGATCTCGGGAATAAACTCTGATGTCTTGAATGCTTTTTGTTCCTCGGACTTTTACTAAAAGACAGCCAGTTTCTTCTTTGATAATAATTCGATGCTGTGCAGTTGGTAAGTTCATTTTTATTTGACCAGCTGTTAGCCGTGATACTGTCGGAATCTCACGGATAAAATCAACAACTTTTTCAGCCGCATCAATAATAGTAGTGTGTCTTCCTCCGATTTTATTTCCGTCGCGATGATTTTTAGACATAATTCCACTCCTTCAATTCATTAAATAGCAGTTAAAGATTTTATTTTTTCAATCTCTCTTTGCATGCTGACAAGCAACGGTGTTTTTTTTATGGTATTTTCGTAGGCAGTTAGAAATTTTCGTTGTTTGATGAAATTCAAGAGATCAACTGCATCTTCATTGACAAGCTTTTTGAATCCATTGCTAAGGTCATTTTCTTCTCTGATTGTAACCCAAATTTCATGTAAAAATTGACAGACAGGATCCAATGCTTTTATCGCGTTCTTTTTTTCTTGAATTCGCAGCGCAAATAAATTTCATAAGGGACTAGCAATATTTTTTTGAATTTACTATCCTTACATAATCTTATCCCAGCTTCTAAGTCCCGGCAACTTTTTTCTAGTTTTTTCTTTACTTCTGTAAATTCATCCAACATTCTTTCAACAGTTGAAGAAGTTTGATCATCAAATGTGATCATGGTTGTGCCTCCTTTTATTTTTTAAATTAACTGCTAGTCATTGCTAGTGTCTAAAATGTATCAATAAAATTAAGTAAAAGCAAGTCAATGTTGGAAATATTATTTGATAATAAAAAACCCCTAGCATTGCTAAGGGTTCTGGGATGTCTAAAGTTTCGCGTGAATGATATTTTTGTGAACTTCTTTTAATGAGCTTATTATTTCCTCATGAAGCAGTTTCTTTTTTGGAATTATTGCTAACCTTTTCTTGAAGTCATGAATTGCAATTTCCAAAAGTAATATGATGCTCTCATTGAGACGGTCATTTTCAATGTCAGCTTTTATTGTTGATATTATTTTTGTTAAATTCTCTATGGTCATTATGTCTCCCTGCCAGGCTTCTTTTGCGGCAGTGTCGAGCGTTTTTTTGACCTCTATCTCTAATACTTCTTGAATTTCTTTGCAGATCGTGGCTATGCCACTTAGTAAAATGCAGCTGTGCATCATCTTTTGGTTGGTCATGGTAGCTCCTTTTTGGCTGTTAATGTGCTGGGTTATTTTACTCCTGACATTACATTTAAACCTAAAAAAGAAACTTTGTCAATGATTGTCTGAAATTATTGTTATTTTTCCTATTTATAGCAAATTCTGCTATAATGTAAATAAATTAATATAAAAAATATGAATCGTAAAAAACTGGAAATATTGCTTAGTTTGCTGACGGTGGTTGTTGCTATTTTTGCTTGGATGTCGGTCAGAAATGCTGTTGTCGTTGCCAGTTCAAGTACTTGGCTGGTTCCAGGAATTTTGTTTTCAATTTATTTTATTCTTATTTGTTTGGATAGTTTGCTTTTTAGAAACATACTTTTGCTCGAATTGGTTTTGGCACTTTCTTTAATTTTGAGTTTGCCATTTGCTTTCGCTTGGTTTCAACTTGGTGCGATTATGTTTTGCGCATATTTTATTTTCTTGGCTTCACGAAAAATAAGAAGAGACATGGATCTTAATATTAAGATAAATATCTGGAAATCACTGCAAACAGGAAGATCATATTTGCTAATTGCCCTTAGCTTGATGATTACGATGCAATATTTTATTGTGATTAAAAATTTTAGTGGAGAGAAAAAAGTTCCACATTTGGATATTAGCTTTATTACTAAAAAAATTGCAATACCTTTTATTTCTTTAATAAATCCACAATTTAAAATGCTTGAGGATGATAATTCGACAGTTGATCAGTTTATTTTGCAATCACAAGAAAGTTTTTTCAATAGTAGCGAATTATCGGTCGAAAATAAGGACTTGATAAATTCTAAAATTCCCGAGAATTTGTCCTTGGTTGAAAAAGAAGCATTGAAATCCCATGCAATTAAGAGTTTTACTGATGCTCAATCACGATTATCTCAAGAAAATAAAGAACTCATATTGTTAAACGGAAGAAAGCAGTTTTCGCAGATGACGGGGAATCAGATTGTTGGCACCGAAAAAATTTCAGATGTTTTTACGGGCTTAGTCAGTCATAAAGTTGATAGTTATTTTAATCCTGATGTTTCTACGGGAGAAAAAAATGAGGTCTTTTCGATGATTTTGGCCGCAGTTCTTTTTTTGATTATTTATCCATTGGGTTCGATTTTGAGCATTGTTTGGCTTGCAATTATTGAATTAATATTTTTCATTTTAATAAAATCAAAATTACTCCAAGTTGAGATTATTACGGTATCCAAGGAAGAATTGAGATAAAATAAGAGGGTATTTTTTGAAAAATTAGCACTCCTTGATAGGGATTGCTAATTTTTGTATTTGGTTGTAATATATATTGGTAACAAAAATAGTAAAATATATAGGAATTATACATTATGCAACTTTCAACTATTTCCTCTTGAGGCACGTTTTTGAATGAAAATTATATTCAAAAACTCTGATTCGCTGTCGCTGAATACGGCCTCAAAAGAAAATAGTCTCATGTTGCTAAATGTGTAAGTTATGATTACGCATATGGCAAAAGATTATTACAATATATTGGGTGTTGAGAAGGGGGCAACTGATGATGAGATTAAAAAAGCTTATCGAAAGTTGGCGCATAAGCATCATCCAGACAAAACGGGTGGAGATGCGGAGAAATTTAAAGAAATAAATTCAGCGTATCAAGTGCTTTCAGACAAATCCAAGCGTCAGCAATATGATCAGTTTGGTGATGGATTCGAACAGCGAGGTGGGGGAGGTTTTGGTGGTCAGGGATTCGGAGGGCAAGGTTTTGATTTCGGTGAAGGATTTGAAGATATTTTTTCAAATATTTTTGGTGGTGGAGGAGGTGGGCGCAGTCGAGACACGCGAAAATCAGGAAATGATATCCAAGTTGACGTTGAGATAAATTATCAAGAAATGGTGCACGGTGCTCATCGTGATATTGAATTATATCAACGAATTTTATGTGATGTTTGCAATGGTAATGGAGGCGAGCCTGGCGCAAAAGAGCAGACATGTTCAACTTGCAAAGGTGCTGGCCAAATTCATAAAACAGTGAGTAGTTTTTTTGGTTCATTTTCACAAGCCTATGTTTGTCCAAGTTGTCAGGGAGCGGGAAAAACATTTTCCGAAAAATGTCACAAATGTCATGGTGAAGGTCGCGTGAAACAAGCTCGCAAAATTCCTGTTGATATTCCAGCTGGCATTTCAGATGGCCAGACAGTTTCCATGCAAGGATTTGGTGAAGCCGGAGAACGAGGCGCTCAAAGTGGTGATTTGTATATCACTGTTCATGTAAGTGCTCATAATAAATTTACACGGGAAGGAAATAATCTACTTTCAAGCGAGCACATTAAATTTTCTCAAGCGGCGATGGGTGATAAGGTTAATATTGAGACAATAGATGAGATTGTTAAAATGAAAATCCCATCAGGGACGCAGTCAGGAGAAATGTTTCGCATTAAAGGTCATGGTGTGCCGAACATTGGTCGTTCTGGTAGCAGAGGTGATCATTTGGTAAAAATAATTGTTGATGTCCCAAAAAACACCTCTAGGGAACAAAAAAGAATTATTGAACAGTTGCAAAAAGAAGGATTGTAGTCAACTTTTTTTTGTTTCTAATAAAGAAAAATATTTTTTAAAACAGATCATTAAATTGATCTGTTTTTTGTTATTTTTGCTTTAAACAGAGAAAAAATATGCTAAATATTGAGTCTTGTGCATAATTTTATTGACAAAAATTGATTGATATGATAAACATCACAGTCAACTCCATTTGTGTTTTTTTAATTTATTTGCGTTTTATTTATAAAAAAGAATATGGAAAAAAATCAGTCAAGTCAAAAAGAAGTCGTTACATTTAAAAAGAAAGATACAAAAATGCAAAAGGCCGTGGCCGTGCTGGTCCTCGTCTCTTGTTTGTTTGTTGCTGTTTTTTTTCAAGTCAACGCTAAAACACGTTTTTTACAAGTAGATAGTCGTGTGGGTAAAGACATTATTGTTCAAAATCTTAAGGACGGTGGTTCGAGAATTGTTCAAATAGTTGCAAAAAGAATTAAAAATAAGGATGTTGCTAGTGATGCAAAAATTTCTTATAAAAAATTGAAATTAAAGAATTCAATCAAGACTAGTGATATTAAAAATGGTGCAATCACTTCAGCCAAGCTTGCTAATGGCGTTATTGCTAATCTTACTATTCTCGATGGTTCTATTGTTGCTGGAAAAATTGCTGATGGTGCAATTGTTTCAGTTAAGCTTGCCGACGGCAGTGTTTCAACTAACAAGATTGAAGATGGCGCAGTTAGCAATATAAAATTAGCTGATGGCAGTGTCGATTCTCCAAAAATTCACGATCTTGCTGTGACTACTGCAAAATTGGCGGATGGAAGCGTGACTGATGTGAAAATTTTGGATGCGACTATAACTGGTGGAAAATTGGCGGATGGAACAATCTCAACTTTAAAATTGGCGGATGATTCCATTACGACTGCAAAAATTGTTGATGGAACAATTATGGCTGGAGATTTGGCTGATGGAATTATTACAACAGTGAAACTGGCTGATGGCAGTATTACAACTGCTAAAATTGTCAGTGGAGCAGTAACTTCTGCTGAAATTGCTGATGGGACAATCCTTGCTATTGATTTGGCTGACGGATCAGTGACAACTGCAAAGGTTCAAAATGGAGCAATAACAGAAGCTCAATTGGGTGATGGTAGTGTTACAACTGCTAAAGTTGCTGATTTCGCTATTATAACTTCAAAATTGGCTGATGATTCTGTTATTACAAGTAAAATTTTAGATGCGCAAATAACAAATGGGAAAATTGCTGATAGCGCAATAAATGCAGCAAAGATTGAAGACGGAACAATTACTGAAGCTGATATGGCTGTGGGTGATTATTCTGCAAAAATAAATGCCGGAACATATTCAATTAATATTACTGGCAATGCTGCAACCGCAACAACATCTGCTGATGCTGGTATGGTTGGAGCAAAACAAGTTGATGAATCAGCTGGCTATGCAACTGGTAAGATTTTGGTTTTCAATGGAGCGACCGATAAATGGGAAATTTCAGATCCAATTATATCTGGTAACGCGACAACTGTAACCGATGGAGTATATACTCTTTTTAATAATACCCTTACTGGTATTAATACTTTCACTCAAGATATTATTGGAAATATCACAGGAAATGCAGCAACAGTAACAAATGGTGTTTACAGTATTGGAAATCAAACAATTTCAGGAATTAAAACTTTCTCAAACGGAATCATTTCAAATGTGACTGGTGATGTTACCGGAAACGTTACAGGAAACGTAACAGGAAATGCTGATACTGCAACAGTAGCAACTACAGTTATTGATGGAGCTATCACAAACAACAAGCTTGCAGCTGACTCTGTGACAACTGACAAAATTGCTGATGGAACAATTACTGGAGAAGATCTTGCATCAGACATTAATATTGCAACAACAGGAACAGTCTCATCAACAGGTGGATTTATCGGTAACCTTGTTGGAAATATTACTGGCAATGCTGCAACAGTAACTGATGGAATTTATTCTCTTGCTGACAATACTTTTGCTGGTGTTAATACTTTCACTCAAGATATTATTGGAAACATCACAGGAAATGCAGCAACAGTAACAAATGGTGTTTACAGTATTGGAAATCAAACAATTGATGGAATTAAAACTTTCTCAAACGGAATTATCGGAAATGTTACTGGTAACTTAACTGGCGATGTTACAGGGAATGTTACTGGAAATATCACAGGAGATGTTACAGGCGATGTTGTTGGAAATGTAACTGGAAATCTAATAGGAAATGTGACTGGAAATGCGGATACTGTGACTAACGGAGTTTACACAACAGGATCATATAGTAATCCAACATGGATAACTGATCTTGATGCAACTAAAATTACAGGAACAATTACTGGATCACAAATAGCTAATGGAACAATCACTGGTAATAAAATAGCTTCAGATGGAAGTGTGGTTAAGGACATAATCGCTGGTTCAAATGTTACAACAACAAATAATGGAAATGGAACATGGACTGTTGATGTTGCAGGTGGTGTTGGCCTTGGAACAATTACTGGTGTGACAGCCGGAACTGGTCTTACTGGTGGTGGCGTTACTGGCGCAGTAACAGTTGGGATTGCTGATGGCGGAGTTGGTAGTCTTCAATTGGCTGATAACAGCATCACGAACAACAAGCTTGCAGCTGACTCTGTGACAACTGACAAAATTGCTGATGGAACAATTAGTGGAGCAGATCTTGCATCAGACATTAATATTGCAACAACAGGAACAGTCTCATCAACAGGTGGATTTATCGGTAACCTTGTTGGAAGCATCACTGGCAATGCTGCAACAGTAACTGACGGAATCTACTCTCTTGCTGACAATACTTTTGCTGGTGTTAATACTTTCACTCAAGATATTGTTGGAAACATCACAGGAAATGCAGCAACAGTAACAAATGGTGTTTACAGTATTGGAAATCAAACAATTGATGGAATTAAAACTTTCAGTTCAGACATTGTTGGAAATATTACTGGCAATGCTGCAACAGTAACTGATGGAGTATATGCAACAACTAACCAAACAATTTCAGGAATTAAAACTTTCTCAAACGGAATCATTTCAAATGTGACTGGTGATGTGACTGGAAATGTTACAGGCAATCTAACAGGAAACGTAACTGGAAACGTAACAGGAAATGCTGATACTGCAACAGTAGCAACTACAGTTATTGATGGAGCTATCACAAACAACAAGCTTGCAGCTGACTCTGTGACAACTGACAAAATTGCTGATGGAACAATTATTGGAGCAGATCTTGCATCAGACATTAATATTGCAACAACAGGAACAGTCTCATCAACAGGTGGATTTATCGGTAACCTTGTTGGAAGCATCACTGGCAATGCTGCAACAGTAACTGACGGAGTTTACTCTCTTGCTGACAA